>DATIVB010000507.1:0-4256 GCA_035466375.1 Chondromyces sp. | reverse complement strand
TTGCGCTTGACCTTCATGGTCGGCGTCAGCAGGCCGTCGGCGATCGAGAACTCCGGCAGCAGCTGGAACTTCTTGATGGTCTCGAAGGAGGCGAGGTTGCGGTTCGTCTCCTCGACCACCGAGCCGATGAGGCCCTGGACCTCGTCGCTTTCGAGCAGCGCCTGGAAATCGTCGACCACGAGGCCGCGGTCGGCAGCGAAGGCCCGGATGTTGTCGGCGTCGACGGTGATCAGCGCGACCAGGTAGGGCCGGCGGTCGCCGATCACGCACACCTGCGAGATGTAGGGGGAGAGCGCGATCTGCCCCTCGATGGCGGACGGAGCGACGTTCTTGCCGCCGGCGGTGACGATGAGGTCCTTCTTGCGGCCGGTGATGCGGAGGAAGCCCTCGTCGTCGATCTCGCCGAGGTCGCCGGTGTGCTGCCAACCGTCGGGGGTCAGGGTCTCGGCGGTCTCCGCGGGCATCTTGTAGTACTCGCGCATGATGTTGCGGCCGCGGTAGAGGACCTCGCCGTCCTCGGCGGTCTTCTGCTCGATGCCGGGTCCGGTCGGCCCCACCCAGCCGAAGCGGTAGTTTTCGAAGCGGTTGATGTTGGTGAAGGACGTGTTCTCGGTCATGCCGATGCCCTCGAGGATCAGCACCCCGGCGGCGTGGAAGAAGCGGCCGATCTCCGGGTTGAGCGGCGCCGCGCCCGAGATGCACCAGCGGACGCGGCCGCCGAGCGCGGCCTGCACCTTGGAGAAGACGAGCTTGTTGGCGATGGCGTACTTCGCGGCGAGGAGCGGCGGGATCGGCCGCTTCGCGACCTTGAGGTCGCTGACCTCGAGGCCGACCTTGACCGCCCAGTTGAAGATCTTGAGCGCCGCGCCACCCTTCGCCTGGGCGCCGGCAATGATCTTCGCGTGCACCTTCTCGTAAACCCGCGGCGCGCTCGGGAACCAGTGGGGGCGGGCGATCTTGAAGTCCTCGGCGACGGTCTCGATGCTGCGCGCGAAGGTGGTGGCACTGCCCGCGACCATCGCCGTGAAGACGCAGGTGCGCGCGAAGACGTGGGCCAGGGGCAGGAAGAGCAGGGTCTCGTCGCCGTCGTGGATCTCGCCGGAGCCCAGCACCGACTGCGCGGTGAAGGTGATGTTGTCGTGCGTCAGGACCGCGCCCTTGGGCACCCCGGTGGTGCCGGAGGTGTAGACGATGGCGGCGACGTCGGCGGGCGTGACCTCGGCGATGCGCGCCTCGAGGGCTTCGTTCGGGACCCCGGCGCCGAGCTCGAGGAACTCGTCGTAGCTGATGACCCATTCGTCGTCGGGCGGTGCGCCGTACATCAGGATCACTCTTCGCACGGCCGGGATCTCGCTGCGGATCTCCAGCAGCTTGGCGACCTGGGCCTCGTCCTGCGCGAAGACCAGAACCGAGTCCGAGTGGTTGACGATGTGCTTCACGTCCTTGGGCAGCAGCGAGTGGTAGATGCCCGCGGCGCACGAGCCGATGGACATCAGGGCGAGGTCGGTGAGTACCCATCGGTAGTTGGAGTAGCTGAGGATGTTGGCCTTGTCGCCCCTGCCGACGCCGAGGGCGACTAGGCTCCTCGCCGCCCGGTGCACGTCGCCTGCGAACTCGCGCCAGCTGACCGTGTGCAGCTCGCTGCCGTTGCCGATCGTCCGGTACGCGGGGCGGTCGCCGCCGCGTTCGACGGTCTCCATGAGCATTTCGTGCACATTGCGGAAGTCTCTGAACTCCATCGCCATGCCCCCCGAATTTCCTCCGGCCGCCAGGGCGAAAGCACCCGCCGCCGGCGGCCCCCCGCATCTGAATCGCGAGCCGGAGTTTAGCAGAGGACGTGCGGGTGGGGCCGAGCGTCGACACGATATACTGCGTCGTCATCTCGAGACGGGCCCGGCACGGCGTCCGGCGGGGTTCGAGAGGAGCAGGTATGCAGTTGGTGGCGTGGCTTTCCGAAGCCGCCGCGAGCCCGTGGGTCCGGCAGCTGACGATCCTCACCGTCGCGTTCGTGATCGCGGGCGTGATCGGCCTCTTCTTCCGGCGGGTGGTGTCGCTCTTCACCGGCCGCACAACGACCGACGTCGACGACCGGATCGCGGCCGCGCTCCGGGGCCCGGCGGCCTACAGCGTCATTCTGATCGGCATCATCCTCGCCCACCTGGAGTTCGAGGCGCCGCCGATCGTCGATTTCATCGTGCTCGGCGTGCTCGAGACCGTGATCGCGCTGATGTGGACGCTCGCCCTGCTGCGCGTCGGCCGGGTCATGCTCGAGGAGATCAGCCGGCGCGTCGATCAAATCAGCTGGATCGAGCCGCGCACCCTGCCGCTCTTCGAGATGATCCTCAAGGTCGTCATGATCGGCGGCTTCCTCTACGCCGTCTGCCTCGCGTGGGACATCCCCCTGACCTCCTGGCTGACCTCGGCCGGGATCGTCGGCATCGCGGTCGGCTTCGCCGCCAAGGACACCCTCGCCAATCTCTTCTCGGGGATTTTCATCGTCGCCGACAGCCCTTACAAGGTGGGTGACTACGTGGTGCTGGACAATCAGATCCGCGGCGAGGTGCTGGAGATCGGCATGCGATCGACGCGGGTGCTGACGCGCGACGACATCGAGGTCACGGTACCGAACTCGGTCATCGCCAACGCCCACATCGTCAACGAGACCGGCGGTCGGCACCCGAAGATGCGGGTGCGGGTCAAGGTGGAGGCGGCCTACGGCTCGGACGTGGACCAGGTGGAGGAGGTGCTCCTGAGCTGCGTCGAAGGGGTGGAGCGGGTGAGTGACGAGCCCACGCCGCGGGTGCGGTTCCGCGAGTTCGGCGGTTCGGGCCTGGTCTTCGAGTTGCTGGCGTGGATCGACGAGCCGGTGTACCGGGGACGGGTGCTGCACGAGCTCAACCGGCGGGTCTACAAGGCCTTCAACAGGGCCGGCATCGAGATCCCCTACGCCAAGCGGGACGTGTACGTGAAGGAGCTACCGGCGCGGAATTGACGGCCCCGAGGGCGGCGGCAGGTTGCATCCACTGGCGTTCGGGGGTTCTTCGTTCAAACGTTTCACGTTCACACGTTTCACGTTCTGCCGACCCGCCCGAAAATTTCGGATTTCGGATTTCGGATTTCGGATTTTCGCCCACGCACCCGCTGAGCATGCGGCGGTGCAGGTTTACGGGGACAACAGCTTCCGGGGCAGTGGCAGGAGCAGTGGCAGCAGCAGTGGCGGAGTCAGTGGCAGCGGCAGTGGACAGCGACAGCGTCCTCCCACGCGTGTGCACAACCCCGCTCATCCCCTCGGGTTGAGCAGCCGCCAAGTCATCGCCCGGACTTCGTCGAAGGTGGCCAGGACGGTGGCAGTGCCACGTTCATCGATGACCCCGGCGTGAGATAGCAGGCGGAGATGGCTGTCCACCTCTCTGGCGGAGGCGTAGGCGATCCGCCAGAAGTGCTGCCGGTCCCGTCCGGACCGTCCCTGACCCTCGGCGAGGTTGGCCGGCACGGAGCTCGCCGAGCGGATCACCTGATCGGCGATCGATTTGAGGGGTGTTGGCACCCTCATCACGAGCTTGATGGCGGTGCCTGCGGCTTCCAGGGCTTTCGAGTGGGCAACGAGGTCGGTTGTCGTGAGGGCGTCGAGCATGGCCACCTCCGGGTCGTTCATGCCCTCTCTTCAATGCCGGTGGGGCAGCCGGAGTCCAGGGTGCTTCGCACCGGGCCCCGGGCCCGGCCTGCCCTTGACTCCGGCTGCCCCACCGGCTATCCCCGGATCTGAACGACCCGGAGGTGGTCATGCCGCGGGCGCGCCGCCTGCTCGCTGCCCCGGTCGTTGCCACGGACGCGGCCCTCTGCCACTGAAACTGCCACTGCCACTGTCACTGTCATCTGCCACTGTCACTGAATCTGAATCCGGGCACGGAGACCGGCAACGGGTACCAGTCGACGCCTCCATCCCATGAAATTCCGGATGAGGCCAACGTTCTGAGGTGCAACGTTCCAACGTGCGAACGTCGTGTGATCTGTATCACATCGGGACGAGCGTCCGGCTTCGAAACGGCGACCGCTTCTCGACCCCTCCCCGGCGGGCGGGAGAAATCGGGCATCGATCTTGCGCTGTGCTCCAGGTGAACCGCGCACCGGGCGCGGGAGCAGGGGGCGGAGCATGGCGGCAGTCAAACTCACCATCGTCGGCAACCCGATCGACCTCAGGGTCAGCCAGTGCACCTTCTGCGCCCACCGCAGCCCCGACGGGACCCGCTGCAAGG
>DATIVB010000506.1:0-4032 GCA_035466375.1 Chondromyces sp. | reverse complement strand
GCTCATCTTCTTGTAGTCCTCGCCTGGACCGTGGCAGGCCTCGCACTGAACCCCGGGCAGGTCCGCGCTGGCGTTGGTGGCGTGGCACTTCAGGCAGTCATCGGTGTAGGCGCGCTCGGTGGAAGCCTTCGCCGACTCGGTCGCCTTGGCGTGGACGGTCGTCTCCCATGACGAGAACTGCACCTTGTGGCACATCTTGCACTTGTCGGCCCCCGCGTACTCGTGATCAGCCGCCTGCACGCCGAGCGCAAGCAGCACCACAGCGGCCGCGGCGAACGCAAACCACAGATTCTTGGACTTCATCGAGCTCCTCCGTTTCTCCGGTCCGCCGATATGGCGCGCCGGCCTTGCCCGAATCTACCACCGCCTCGAGACCGATTCAAGATCGACACTCTGGTGACAGTACGTCCGAAGGCACCGGTGCATTCCAAAATACACCCCAGCTGACCTGACAACTGACATTGAAAACACTGAATAGAGGCAGCTTACCCTCAATTGCCTGAACGCCTGCTACCAGCGGCTGGGATCGACGTTGTCGAAGACGAGCAGGCTGGCGACGTTGGTGCGGCGGTTCATGACCAGCTCGCCGGTTGCCGGACTCACGGTCAGCGGCAGGTGCTCGAGGTGCGAGCCCGCCGGCCGCCCGAGGTCGAGAACGGATCGCCACTGCCACTGCCAGTCGCCCGGCGCCGCCTCCCAGAGCTCGACGCTCTCGCCGGCGCGGCGCAGCTGCCACAGCATCCCGTCGCTGCTCCACACCAGGCGGGTCGGCTCGTCGCCGATCTTCTGCGGGCTGCCGGCCCCGGCCTCGACGACCCACGCCCCCTGGTCGGGGTCGGTGTCCTGGGTCCACACCGAGTAGGCGATGAAGCGCCCGTCCGGACTCCAGGACGGGTAGTCGCCGCCACCGGGAATCAACCGTCGTGGCTCGCCGCCCGACGCCGCCACAACCCAGACGGTGATCGGCGAGCCCGCCGCGAAGGCGATCGAACGGCCGTCGGGTGACCAGCTCGGGTACTCGGAGGGCTCGACGCCGACGGCCAGGGTGACCGGTTCGCCGCCCTGCCGCGACACGACCCGCAGCTCGGTGCCGCTGTCGGCGACCCGTGCCAGGTAGGCAATGCGGTCGCCGTCCGGCGCGATCGAGGGGCAGGAGGCGTCCTCGGAGGGATCGGTCACGGCCACCTCGAGCCCCGACGGCTCCCGCACGAAGAGCATCGCGCTGCCCGCCACGTAGCGCCGGTAGACCACGACGCCTTCGCGGTCGACGCTGCCCCAGCCGCTGTCGGCGACGCCGCACAACAGACAGCTCCAGCCGCCGCCTTCGGGGTCGACCGCGATCAGGTCGTTGGTGGAGAAGCGCCGCACCGCCGCCAGGCGGTCTCCGCCCGGCGCGAAGGCCGGATACCACAGGCGATCGAGGCGGGGCACCAGCCCGGCCGCGCCGTCGCGCGTGATCCGCACCAGCCGGCCATCGATCGAGCCCACCAGCGAGCGCTTCGACGGCGCCCAGGACGCGCCGTAGACCTGGTTCCCCACCGGCTGCCAGGCCTGCGGCTCGCCGCCCAGGGTGTCCGCGATCAATACGCTGTTGGGGATGCCCGAGGGGCCCGCGAGCAGGGCGAAGCCACCGCCGGGGCGGGGCTCGGCTCGCAGCCAGGGGCCGTCGGCCTCGCGCATCCTCGTGGTCTCGCGGGTGTGCAGGGAGTAGCGGTAGATGCCGAAGCGGCCCGCGCCCTCCTCGCGCACGAACAGGAAGCTGTCGGCGTCGAGCCAGCTGCCGCCGCCGGCGTTCGAGAGCTCGGCCGTGGCGGGTCCGCCCACCGCCGGGAACACCCGCAGCGAGAGCTCGCCCGCGACCACGACCTCCACCAGCAGGGCCTTGCCGTCCGGCGACACGCGCGGGCCGCTCAATCCCTCGGGCGGCGCGGTGACGAGCAGCGACCTCGTGCGACCGCTTCCCGCGTCGACGGCGAGGATCTCGCTGCTGCCCGCCTGGTTTCTGGCGACCACGATCTCGGACCCGTCGGGTTTCCACGACGGTTCGGTGAGGGTGCCGACAGTCTCGGTGAGGACCCTCGCGTCCCAGCGGCCCGGGTCGGGCCGCAGCGGTTCGGTGCTGTGGCGGCCGGACAGGAAGCCGAGCGCGAGCCCGACGGCGACGGTCGCCGCCGCGACGGCCGCGCCGCGCAGCAGCGCCCGCCGGCGGCGGGCCACCACCGCCTGCAGCTTGTTCGAGCTCATGGAAACGGTCGGCACCTCCACCAGGCTCACCTCGTCCGTCCCCTGGAAGATCGCCAGGTCACGGGCGAGGTCGGCGCAGGTCCGGTAGCGCTTCGACGGCTCCTTGGCGAGGCAGCGTTCCACCACCGCCACCAACTCAGGCGGCGTCTCCGGAGCGACGTCCTGGAGCTTCGGATAGTGCGCCAGGACCACGTCCTGGAGGACCTTCATCGGGGTCGGGCCGTCGAAGGCCCGCCGCCCGGCCAGGGCCTCGTACAGCACCGCCCCGCAGGAGAAGATGTCCGACGCCGCCGTGACCCCCTGGCCGAGCGCCTGCTCGGGAGCCATGTAGGGGCACGAGCCGAGGACCATCCCCGGCGAGGTCAGGCTCTCGACCGGGGTCTCGCCCTCGCGGTGGACGAGGCGGGCGAGGCCGAAGTCGAGGACCGTCACGTGGCCGCCGTCACCGACCATGATGTTGGAGGGCTTGAGGTCGCGGTGGATGACCCCGACCTTGTGCGCAGCCGCCAGGGCCAGAGCCACCTGCTCGACGATTCGGGCCGCCAGCCGGGGCGGCAGCGAGCCGTCGGCCAGCATCTCGTTCAGCGACAGGCCGCGGATCAGTTCCATCACCAGGAACGGCAGCTCGTCGCCGATCCCGGGGTCGGCGGTGCCGACATCGAAGATCGCGACCACGTTCGGGTGCTGCAGGCGCGCCATCGCCCTCGCCTCGCGCTCGAAGCGGGCCTCGGCGGACTCCTCGGTGATCAGGATCCGCGGCAGCAGCTTGAGCGCGACCTCTCGGTCGAGGCGCTCGTCCCAGGCCGCCCACACCGTCCCCATGCCGCCACGCGCGAGCCGGCGCTGGAGGCGGAACCTCCAGACCTTCATGCCGGGTTGAAGCTCTTTGACCTGCATCTCTCCCGTGGACGTCCCCACCCCATGATACGACGTCGCCGGGCGTCGTCAGGACACGCGCTCGACCACCAGCAAGGTCAGGTCGTCGGCCAGGGGCGCGCCCCCGGTGTGCTCCGCCACCGCCTCGAGGACGGTCGTGAGCATGGCGTCGCCGTCCTGTCCGGTGCAGCCGCCGAGCAGCTCGGCAAGCCGCTCGTATCCGAAGGGCTCACCGTCCTCGGACACCGCTTCCACGAGCCCGTCCGAGTAGAGCAGCAGCCGGCAGCCGGGGCCGAAGTCGCTCTCCAGCGTCGCCGCAGCGCAGAGGGGGCTGCCCATCGGCGCCGAGCCGCTCATCAGCTCCTTCGGTCCGGAGCGGCGGTCGATGACGAACGGCGGCGGGTGGCCGGCGTTCGTCAGCCGCAACCGCCCCGTCCCGAGGTCGATTTCCACGACCATCAAGGTGACGATGCTGCGCGTCCGGCCGTGCTCCGTCAAAAGACTGTTGACCCTCGTGATGAGCTCGCCCCCCGAGTAGCCCTCGTGGACCATCGCCGCCACCGAGGACTTGAGGCCTGCCATCAGGAGGCCGGTGGACAGGCCGTGGCCGGCGACGTCGCCGATCGCCACCACCAGCCGCTCGCCCGAGATCGGGAAGACGTCGAAGTAGTCGCCGCCGACCTCCGTCGCCGGCCGGAAGGTGGCGCGCACCACCAGGGGGCCGAGCACCAGGTGTCTGGCCGGCAGCAGGCTCTCCTGGATCTCGCGCGCCAGCTCGAGCTCGCGCGCCAGCCGCTCCTTCTCCGCCACGTCGGCCAGCATCGACTGCACCGAGCCCGTCATGTGGTTGAACGACCTCGCCAGGTCGCCGAGCTGGTCGCGCCGCTTGACCGGTACCCGGTGGTCGAGGTT
>DATIVB010000505.1:0-1839 GCA_035466375.1 Chondromyces sp. | reverse complement strand
GTCCTTCGCCACCGCCTTCCTCGGCATCCTGTCGTCGGACACCGGCGCGATGCGCTTCGCGAGCGCCGGCCACGACCCCTCCATCCTGGTCCGCGCCGCCGGCGAGGTCGAGCTCCTGATGCCCACCGGCATGCCCCTCGGGCTGATGCCCGAGGCCATCTACAAGGCTTCGGAGACGACGCTCGAGCCTGGCGACACCCTGATTCTCTACACCGACGGGATCACCGAGGCGGCCAACCCAGCAGACGAGATGTTCGAGCGCGAGCGGCTCGTCGAGGTCTGCCGCGAGCACCGCGCGGAGCCGCCCGAAACCCTCGCCGCCTCGATCCACGCCGCGGTCGAGGCCTTCGTCGCCGGCCGGCCCTACCACGACGACCGGACCCTGGTGATCCTGCGGCGGCTCGCAGGCTGACCCCGTTTCTCGCCGACCGGCTTTTTGCAATTCGGTGGCGGCCAGCGGAACCGGAAAATGCTCGCCCTCATCGGTCGTAGGCTCGGCCACTGCCGCGTCGCCGCGAAGATCGGCGGGGGCGGGATGGGGGTGGTGTACCGGGCGCACGACGAGCGACTGGATCGCGACGTGGCGATCAAGGTGCTGCCGGAGGAACTCGCGCAGGATCCGCATCGTCTGGCGCGCTTCGAGCGCGAGGCCAAGGCGCTGGCGGCTCTGAACCACCCGAATGTTAAAACGGTGTATGGGCTCGAGACATCCGATTCGGGATCGGGAACGGGATCGGGATCGGGATCGGAGGCGATCAGTTCTCGGCGAGGCGGTCCCAGATCTCGGCCATACCCTCGTGCCTGGCGGCGAAGACCGCGAGCAGCTGCGGGTCGAGGTGCTTGCTCGGCGTGAAGCGGTCGTCGCCGTGGAGGATGATGCGGCAGGCCTGCTCGTGGGTGAAGGCCGGCTTGTAGGAGCGTTCGGACCGGATGGCGTCGTAGATGTCGGCCAGGGCGACGATGCGCGCGGAGACGGGGATCTCCTCGCCTTTCAACCCGTTCGGGTAGCCGCCGCCGTTCCACTGCTCGTGGTGGTTGAGCGCGATGTCGGCCGCCATCTTCAGCCGGTCGGAGGCGGAAAGGATCTGGTAGCCGTACTCCGGGTGGTGCATCATCTCGTTGCGCTCGTCCGCATCGAGGGGCCCGCGCTTGCGCAGCACCGCCACGTCGACGCTCATCTTGCCGACGTCGTGCAGCTGGGCGGAGTAGCGGATCTCGTCGCAGAAGGCCTTCGGCATACCCAGCTCGCCGGCCAGGAAGTACGAGTACTCGTTGACCCGCTCGACGTGGTGGGCGGTGTTCTCGTCGTGCAGCTCGGCGGCCCGCGACAGCAGGTGGATGGAGAGCTGGAACGCCTCCTCGGTCTCGTCCTGAAGGGCCGCGATGCGCGCCTGCTGCTCCTTGAGCATGCGGTTGCGCTCGCGCAGGCGGACGTTCTGGGCCGAGATCCGGTCGAGCATGTCGGCGCGCTCGATGGCGGAACCGACGATGTGGTTGAAGGGCACGATGAGGTCGGCCTGCCGGCGCTCGAAGGGTACCGGACCGGCGCTCGCACCGTCGAGACGGTTGATCAGCTGCACGACGCCGATCACCTTGCGGTCGTGGTTGAGGAGCGGGAAGCTGAGCATCGAGCGGCTCCGGTAGCCGTGCTCGCGGTCGAAGCTGGGGTCGAAGCGGAAGGGAAGCTTCTCCGGGATCGCGTAGAGGTCGGCGACGAAGACCGTCTCCCCGGTAGCTGCGGTGTAGCCGGCGATGGACCTCGTGTTGACGGGGACCACAAAGCCGGTGCGCTCGAGATCCACGACGTCGTTCTGGGTGTCGGCGGCCTCGAGGCGGCGG
>DATIVB010000504.1:0-4624 GCA_035466375.1 Chondromyces sp. | reverse complement strand
CTCGCCGTCGCTGTAGTAGCGCGGCCGCGTCCCCATCCGCTCGTAGTCGAGAGACTCGTAGAGGGCGATGGCCGCGTGGTTGGTCGGACGCACCTCGAGGGTCAGGCTCTCCCCTCCCATCGCGACGGCATGCTCCTCCGCCAGCTGCATGAGCCTCCTGCCGAGCCCGGCGCGCCGCAGGCCGGGCAGCGTCCCCACCTTGAGCACGTGCAGGTCGAGGTACTGCCAGGCGCAGAAGAGGTACGCGGCCAGCGCGCCCCCCTCGTCGACGGCCACCCGGTTGAAACGCCCCTCGGCGAGAATCTCGGAGATGAAGAACTGCGGCGGCCACGGGTCCGCGAAGCACAGCAGCTCGACCTCGACCAGGGAGCGCAGGTCGCCGAGCTGCGGCAAGCGGACCGAGAAGCGCTGTGCCACGTCAGTCGGCTGCCACGCGAGGGACCGGCGGCCCCTCGACGTACAGCGGTTCGAAGCTGTCCGGCGGGGCCCCGGCAGCGGCCAGGTGGAGCAGGCCTTCGGCCGCGCTGCGCGCGACGGAGGCCCGCTCCGCGGCGCCGAGATCGAGTGATTCGGCTGCCACCCACGGGCCTTTCCGGACGGCATCGGCGACCGCCATGATCTCGATATCCGCCTCGGGAATCGGCGGCCCTGCGGCCACCAGACGGAACCTGCGCGCGTAGATCTCGCCCCGGCGGCCGGGCTGCGCGCTCCACACGACGCCGTCGCCGGCGCAGCGCGCGGCCAGCATGAGGAGCGAATCGTACGCCACGCACCGGGCCCCGATCCCGGCCTCCAGTCCGGCGACAGTGGCCAGTCCGGCGCGGATGCCGGTGAAGGATCCCGGCCCTCTGGAGACGACAATGGTCGCGAGATCGGCCGGGCTGATCCCCGCGTCTTCGACCACCAGGTCGACCGCGGCCAGGAGCAGCGTCGAACGCGGCGCCACGCCGCCGAGCCGCACGAGCGAGGCGACCTTCATCTGCCGGGTCTGCAGCGCCACCTCGAGCTGTGGCCCGCAGGTCACCACGGCCAGGCAGGGCAGCTCGTGGGCCGCCGGCGCGTTCACTGGCCGAGCCTCTCGACCCGCGGGTCCGCACTGCCGGGGACCAGGCGCAGGACCGCCTTCGCCGCGTGATCGACCCCCTCGCGGCTGAACGGCATCGGCACCGCCTCGCCCCGAAGCCAGCCCGGCAGCTGGTCCGAGTAGTGGCCCGACCAGGGCCTGCCGGACTGCCCGACCGGCAGCCCGAGCACCGTGGCATCCCAGTTGCCGACCTCGGTCACAAAGCGCATCGCCGGCGCAGACGTCACCGTGAAGGGTTGGTCCCGGCTCCAGGAGTGCGCGCTGACCGTCGAGTTGTCGCCGCCGACCGGAAACGGGCCCCGGCTCCAGGTCCTCGACAGCAGTCGGCCGACCAGCACCAACGAGGCGACCGGGTGCTCGAAACGCACGGTGTGGAGCTCGCCCCAAGGTCGGTGCGAGGCGTCGTGGTCGAGCTCCGCGAGCACCTCGCCGATGATCTCGCCGCGGGTCTGGCGTCCCTCGCGGTTGACATCATCCCACCAGCGCTCGTCGAGCCCACCGACGAGCAGCCGCAGCACCTCATCGTGGCCGACCGGATTGGAGGGCAGTCCAAGGGCGGCCGTTTCGTCCCCACCCACCGCCTGCTGCAGCTCGAACATGAACCGGGCGTAGAACCCCGCTGCCGTCGAGTCGGCATCCAGGCTCCCGTCCCAGGCCATCAGCTCTTGGGCGGCGCTCCCTCCGCGCGCCTCGAGGTCGGCCCGGAGCTGCCTGAGCAGCGAAATGGCCTGCACGGAGGTCAGGTCCGTCTGCAGCTCGAGTGAGCCGTCGACCGTCCAGTCGCTGCGCGAGGCCAGGACCTGGCGGATCCGCCGCGCCCGCCAGGGCGGGGCGAACTCGCCGGCGAACGCCTGCTCGGACGGGAAGACCCCTTCGCCGAAAAGATCGTGGTTGGCCGCGATCTCGAACCCCTCGGGGGCGCCGAGTCGCCGGGGGTTGGCGGCCATCGGCCGGAATCCCTTCCAGGCCCAGCTCGTGTCGAAGCCGGGTGCCGGCAGTCTTCCGGCGCCCCGGCCGCGGATCGGCGCCCGACCGACGACCTGGTGGAGAATCTCGCCGCTGGTGTCGGCGGCAATCAGGCTCATCGAGGGGCCGGTCAGCGCCGTCCACGCGGCGGCCACGCCGTCGACGGTCACGGCGCGGTTCATCCCGAGGATCGCCCGCACCAGGCTCGGCCCCTGATACCCCGTCCAGGCGAGGGCCAGAACCTCGCCGCGCTGCTCGCGGACCACCGGCCCGTGCACCGAGATCCGCACCTTGAGCAGCACCGGATCGGTCTGCCAGCGGACGATGATATTTTCGGTGACGGTCCGCAGCGGCTGCCACTGACCGTCGACCAGCTCCCGACCGCCGAGGTCGTCCACGGTCAGCCGGAAGAGGTCCTGGTCGTCCATCATGGCGGATGCCAGGCCCCAGGCGACCCCCTCGGTGTGGCCGATGATGACCCCGGGGATGCCGGCGATGGATGCGCCGGAGACCGAGTGCCGGGGGCCGCTCAGCTGCACCGCGTACACGATGCCTGGCATCTGCACGGCGAAGTGCGGTCCGCTCGCCAGCAAGGGCATGCCGGACGCACTTCGCTCGGGCGACACCACCCAGGAGCTCGAGCCGGCGTCATCCATCGGTGCGGTGATCGGCTCGTGGTCGCGGAACGGATGGGTGATGCCGTCGACCGGCGGAATCCAGGCGCGCGCCTCCTGGGGCGACCACCCCCAGAGATCGACCGCCCGCTCCCGGCCGAGACGGGCGAGCTGCACCGCCCTCTGCAGCTCCTCCCCCATCGCCCGGCTCATGTCCATCTGCAACATCAGGGCGACGGCGAGGGAGTCCTCGACCGACCACCTCTCGGGCGGCACCCCGAGCAGCCACACCTCCGGAGCGATCCAGCCGCCGAAGCGGTCGATCGCAGCGTTGACACCGGCGGCATACAGATCGAGAACCCGACGCTCCTCGGCGGTCAGCAGTGCCGCCTGGCGGCGTGCCGAGGCGGCCAGTCGCAGCGACCTCGACCTGCGGTCGCCCGCGAGGCCCGCCTCGCCGAACACCTCGGCCACGCGGCCGTTCGCCAAGCGGCGCGCCAGGTCCATCTGGAAGAAACGGTCGCGGGCGTGCAGGTATCCCTGGGCGAACCAGAGCCCCGAGTCGCTCCCCGAGAACACGTGCGGCACGCCGCGATCGTCGAGGATCACGTCGACCACACCGGGACACCCCACCACCGACTCGGTCGTCCGCGCCCGCTCCGGGAGGCGGCTGGAAGCCACCCGTGCGCGCAAAAAGGCGAAGCTCAGGATCGCGGCCAGCACAAGGACCGCAAGCACGGTAAGCATGACGAACCACGGACGACGAACCATCGGGCCTCCGCTGCCTCATTCTACCGGGCTTCGTCGGCCGCGCATCCTGTGCACCCCGCGCATCGGAAATCTGCGCCCGGGGAGGGTATACTCCGATGCTGAACACCATGTTTCCGCCACGACGACGTTCCGCGACGCGCCCACCGAGGCGACACACCTGATGGCGCGGGCCACGACCCCGGCCTCGCGTCTGGCGAAGCTCTCGTCAGTCCTCGACGGCGCCCGCAGCATGCTCATCATCGTGCAGAACACCCCGGACCCGGACGCGATCGCAGCCGCGGCGGCCCTGCGGGAGCTGGCCAACGAGCGGCACGAGATCGCGTGCTCGGTCGCCTACTCGGGGACGGTGCTGCGGGCCGAGAACCTCGCCCTGCTGCGCTACCTGGGGCTCAACACCCGCGCCCTCAGCGACCTCGACCTGGAGCGCTTCGATCGCCTGGCGATGGTGGACGCCCAGCCGGGCGCCGGCAACGTCAACTTCGATGCGGCGGTGCGGCTCGACGTGGTGATCGACCACCACCCCATCCGGCGCGAAACCCGCTCGGCGAAGTTCACCGACGTGCGCCGCCGCTACGGCGCCACCTCGACCATGCTCTACGAGTACCTCAAGGCGGCCCGCATCGAGGTGCCGACCCCGGTCGCCACTGCGTTGGTCTACGGCATCCGCTCCGACACCCAGGACCTCGGCCGGGAGGGCACCAAGGCGGATCTCGAGGCCTTCCTCGACCTCTACCCGCTCGCCAACGCACGCGCGCTGGGACGCATCGTCCAGGCGCCCTTACCACGGAGCTACTTCTCCAGGCTGCGGATCGCGCTCGACCGGGCCCGGATCTACGGCACGCGGGTCGTCTCCGACCTCGGTCCACTCGACTCGCCGGAGATGGTCGCCGAGGCAGCCGACTTCCTGCTGCGCGCCGAGGGCGTCGAGTGGTCCATGTGCCTGGCGATCGTCGACGGCTGGCTGCACCTCAGCCTGCGGACCATCGACCGCGAGCGCCACGCGGGGCACGTCGCCCGCAACCTCGGCGGCCGGCGCGGCTTCGGGGGCGGCCACCAGGCGCTGGCGGCGGCGCAGATCCCGCTGTCGTCGCGCACCAACGGCGAACGCCACACCCGCACCCTGGTGCGCGGCATCGTCAAGCGCTTCCTCAAGGCCACCGGCAACCCCAACGAGCCGGGCGAGCCGCTG
>DATIVB010000503.1:0-2410 GCA_035466375.1 Chondromyces sp. | reverse complement strand
AAACTTGCTGCCGGCGAGCAGCCCCGAGAGCGTCTCCACCGTGGTGCTCTGCAGGAAGTTGCTGCGGCGGAGGATCCACAGCCGTTCGAGAATGATCGCCAGAGCCACCAGGGACAGGGCCCCGAGCGGAATCATGATCGGACCACCGGATATCAGAATGTCGACCACACAGAGCTCCTGTTCATGCTGGACCGCTCGTCACCGGCCGCCGCGTCCGGGGCGTCCGGTGTTGTAAAGGAACGTGATGGTAACACCCTCGCGCTCGACGCCGAGGAGGTCCGCCGGCAGCGGTTCGAAGGCGGAGGAGTCGAGGATTGCGTCGCGGGCCGCGAAGTCCATCGGCGGCTTGCCCGACTCGTCGAGGATCTGCAGCCCGGTGACGGTGCCGTCCCGCTCGATGAAGAAACGGATCTTGACCACCCCCTGGACCCCGAGCCGGGCGATCTCGGGGATCCTCCAGTGGCGCCGGATCTTGGCCAGCATGGCCTTGGCGTAGGGGCCCCAGTCGTACCACTGGGTGTCGAAGGACAGCCCCCCGGTGTCGACCCGCCCGCCGTCGCGGTCGGGGTTCTCGGGCAGGCCCCCGACGTCGGGCGGCATCGCCCACGCCCCGGGCGGCGGCAGCTTGATGGCCGGCTCCTGGGCCTCGGGCTCCGGCACGCGCTCGCCGGCGCCCTCGTCCGCCGGCTCGGCGGGCCGCTCGTCGGGTCGCTGCTCGCTCGGCTGCTCGCTCGGGCGCTGCGGCGGCGGCACCTGAGGGACCTGCTCGCCGCGCTGCTGCGGCGGCGTGCCGGCGCCCAGGAACTGCCCGCCATCGGCCTGCACCAGCTGCGGCGTGTTGCCGACGCTCGACGGGCGCTCCGCAGCCTCACCCTCGCCGCCGTGCGCTCTCCGGTCGAGATCCGAGAGCGGCACCTGGTCGGAGACCGGCTCCTCCTCGCGCTCCTCGGCGAGGTCGACGAACTCGAACTCGATCGGCCGTTGATCGTCCGGAGCCGTCTGCGGCACCAGCTCGACTGCCGAGGCGTCCGATGTCGGCCACACCCGTTCCAGGTTGGGCACGATCAGAAAAAGCAGCAGCAGGTGCAGGAGAATCGAGATCTCCAGCGCCCGGCGAAAGAGGTTCCGGTCACGACGCACGATGAGAGCCTAGCAAGTTTCCTGCCATTGGAGGTAGGGCGGGGCTTCCGCAGCCGCCGGCGCCCACGGCCGACGACGATATTCCTTGTGTGGCGGCATCGCAAGCCCCGGTTCGAAAGGCCCTCCCGGTAGGCGTGCGCCGGGGCGGCACACCCGTCCCGGCGAAAAATCTCCGTGGTCAGGAAACCTCGGGCGCCGTTCCGGCATATCTGTCGGGGCACGGGAATTGCCTTCCCGGCACACGCGTTGACTCAGCCGTCAGATGAGATGGACCTCTGACGAGACCCCAGACAACCCCACGGAGGAACACATGCGCAAGATCACGCTGCTCGCCGGCCTCGTCGCCGTCCTCGGACTCGGCTCCGCCTCGGCCCAGGGCCTCTACACCATCGACACCGTGCACTCGAACGTGAACTTCAAGGTCCGCCACCTGATCTCGAAGACGGGCGGCGAGTTCAACACGTTCAACGGCACCATCGTCGCTGACTTCGAGAACCTGGACAACTCGAGCGTCGAGTTCGTCATCGATGCGGCCAGCATCGACACCCGCAACGAGGACCGCGACAAGCACCTGCGGTCGCCGGACTTCTTCGACGTCGAGAAGTACCCCGAGATCGCCTTCAAGAGCACCAAGATCACCAAGATCGACAACGACACCTATGCGGTCACCGGCACCCTGACGATGCACGGGGTCAGCAAGGAGATCACCCTGGATGTCGACTACCTCGGCGAAATGGCCGCGATGGGCGGCATCCGCGCCGGGTACCAGCTCGGCACCACCCTGAACCGCAAGGACTTCGACATCGTCTGGAACCGCACCCTGGACAACGGCGGCCTGGTGCTGGGCGACGACGTCGAGATCGCCATCGACCTCGAGGTGGTGAAGCAGGAGGCGGAGGAAGAGGAAGCGAGCTGAACCGCAAATCAGGAATGAGGAATTAGGAATTAGGAATGACCACCCACCCCCCCTGTGCTCTCCCGGGGGTGGGCCTTCACCCTTAACCCCTTAACCCTTAACTCTTAACTCTTAACCCTTAACCCCCTCAACCTGTCGACGCCAAGCCCAGGTTCTCCCCTCACCAACCGTCCCGCGCCACGGAGCATCGCCATGAGCAACTTCGACTTCGATCTCTTCGTCATCGGCGCCGGCTCGGGCGGAGTGCGCGCGAGCCGCATGGCGGCCGGCTTCGGGGCGCGGGTGGCGGTGGCCGAGGCCTCGCGGCTCGGCGGCACCTGCGTCAACCTCGGCTGCGTGCCAAAGAAGCTGATG
>DATIVB010000502.1:0-2257 GCA_035466375.1 Chondromyces sp. | reverse complement strand
GTGGCGGTCCCGTGGTACGTGCTGACGCGCGGCGTGACCTGGGTGGAGATCGCGGCCTGCCTCGGCATGTGGGTCGTGACGGGCCTCTCCGTCACCGCCGGCTACCACCGGCTGTTCACCCACCGCGCCTACGAGGCACCGGCAGCCGTGCGGGCGGTGTTCGCCGTCATCGGCGCCGCCGCCTACGAGAACAGCGTCATCAGCTGGGCGGCGGCGCACCGCTACCACCACCGCCACGTGGATTCGGACGACGACCCCTACAACGCGCAGAAGGGATTCTGGCACTCGCACATGGGCTGGATCATGGTCGAGGGGCCCAAGCACGACGACACCGACAACGTGCCCGACCTGTGGAAGGACCCCATCCTGCGCTGGCAGCACCGGCACCCGATCCTCATCGGCACCGTCTTCAACCTGGCGACCACCGTCCTGCTGGGGCTGCTGACCGGCCACATGCTGGGCATGTTCGTGTTCGCACTGCTGCTGCGGCTGGTGATGACCCAGCACTTCACCTTCCTCATCAACTCCGCCGCACACATGTGGGGCTCGCAGCCCTACTCCAGCGCCCACTCGGCGCGCGACAACTGGGTGCTCTCGTTCTTCACCTTCGGCGAGGGCTACCACAACTACCACCACAGCTTTCAGGCCGACTACCGCAACGGCCCCCGCCTCTACAACTGGGACCCGAGCAAGTGGCTGATCTGGGTGCTGGCGCGGCTCGGACTGGCGAGCCATCTCAGGCGCAGCCCGTTGGACGTGACGCTCGGCCGGATGTTCGAGCACGCCCGGGCCTCCTTCGAAGAGCACCTGAGGGCGGCCGGCGAGACCATCGACGGCTGGCAGGCGTCGGCCGGCGAGACGATGGATGCCTGGCAGGCATCGGCCGGGGAGACGATCGACGGCTGGCAGGTGTCGGCGCGGTCCCACACCACGGCGGCCGGCGCGGCGTTCCGTGAGCTGCTGGCCTCCGCGCCGCCCGAGGCCCTGCGCGCGCACATCCTCGCCGCCGAGAAGCGCTGCGAGGAAGCGCTACAGGACCTCAAGGCCGCACGTACCAGCCTGCAGGCACTGATCACCCAGGGTGCATCCCTGGTGGCGCGGCGCCGGCTGCGGCGGCAGCTTCGCGAGGCGCAGCGCGCGGTGCGCGCGGCCCTCGAGCACTGGCAGGCCCTCGGCCGCGCCTACCTGGAGCAGGTGCTGGCCGCGCCGTCTCCGACCGCCTGACGCACCGGCACCGGGAAGGGCGGGCGCGACGCCCGCACCACCATCGGCGTTCGAACGTTTGAACGTTGAACGTCTGAACGTTGCCACCCACCCACCCGGCAGCCGGGACGGCTGCCCCACAAGCTCTGCCGTGTGATGGTTGTGGAGCACGCGTCTCGCGTGCAGGGTGGCGCCGGCGTTCGAACGTCTGAAAGTTGAACGTTTGAACGTTGCCAACCGTCCATCCGTAACGAGGCCTGGGGTCGTCCCCAATCCGCGCACCACTCCCCCGGCCACACTGAGACCTGGCCGCAACCCCGAAACCTCGCCGTGCCATGACCCGTACGTCGCGGTATCGCTTCGGGCGCGAACCTCGACAGGAGACATGGAGACATGGCCATGAACGCTTCGAGGACACCGTGGACCGCCGCACTGTTCGCCGCGCTGCTCCCTGCGACCTGGGCCACAGCCGGGCCCGAGCCCGACCTCCACCTCGTCGAGGTCTCGTCCTCGGTAGTGATGGCGCAGCACGACAGCGGCTCGAACGTCATCTGCATCGCACTCGATGACGGCCTGGTCTTCGTCGATGCGGGCTTGAGCACCGAGGCGGCGGCGGCGTTCCGGGTGCAGATGGAGCGCCGCTTCGAGCGCCCCACGACCCGTCTCATCCTCACCCACGGCCACATCGACCACATCTTCGGCATGAACGCTTTCAAGGATGTCGAGGTGGTGGCGGCCGCGGTCGAGAAACCCATCTTCGAGCAGCAGCTGACCATCGAGTGGAACGCCGACACCATCCCGGTCTACGAGGGCATCTTCCCGGGCTTTGCCGAGGCGCAGAAATCCGCCCGGCCGTTCCTGCCCACCGCGTGGGTCGAGGGCGAGCGCAGCCTCGGGGCTCCCGCCCGCGAGGTCCTCTTCGCCACCACCGGCGGCCACTCCTCCGGCTCCTCGTTCGTCTGGTTCCCCGCCGAGCGGGTGCTGGTCAGCGGCGACCTGGTGCAGGTCGACAAGCACCCCTACTTCGGTGATCCCACCAACGATCTCGCGGCCT
>DATIVB010000501.1:0-1506 GCA_035466375.1 Chondromyces sp. | reverse complement strand
CACGAACTCGAGGCCCGCCTCGGCCGCCGCCTCGAGGGCGAGCATCATCGTGCTGACGTAGGTGTAGAAGCGCACGCCCCCACCCTGGAGGTCGAAGACCAGCGCGTCGAGGCCCTCGAGGTCCTCCGGCAGCGGCTTGCGTTGCGCGCCGTAGAGGCTGACGACCGGCAACCCGCTCACCGGGTCCGTGCCGCTCGCGACCTCTTCGCCCGCCGCCGCCCGACTCCACAGGCCGTGCTCGGGGGTCATCAGGCGCACCACGTCGAGACCGGCCTCGCGCAGCACGTCGACGGCGTGGCTTCCGTCCAGCGCCACCGAGGCGGCGTGGACGATGAGGCCGAGCCGCTTGCCCCGCAGCCCGAGGTCCTCGCCGGCCGCGATGCGGTCGAGCCCGACGCGGACGATCCCGTCGTCGGCGAGGGCCAGCACCGCGGCGTCCGCGACTGCCGGCCTGGCCTCTCGGATGAGCTGGTTGTCGCGGGTCGGGTGGACGCGGTTGGTGAGCAGGACGACGAACAGCTCGCGCTCCGGATCGATCCAGATCGAGGTGCCCGTGAAGCCGGTGTGGCCGAAGGAGCGCGCGGAGAAGTACGAGCCGGCCGAGGACCCGTCGGGCGACTTGGTGTCCCACCCCAGGGCCCGCATCGAGTCGTCGGTGCCCACCCGGCGCGTGAAGAGCTCGACCGTTTCTCTCGATACGATCCGCCGGTGCTCGAGCACACCTCCGTTGAGCAGCATCTGGCAGAAGCGCGCGAGATCGCCGGCGGTCGAGAACAGCCCGGCGTGCGGCGCGACCCCACCGAGGGCGAACGCGTTCTCGTCGTGGACCTCGCCGCGCAGCAGGCGGCCCCGCCATGGATCGAGCTCGGTGGGGGCGATCCGCGGCAGGAGGTCCTCGCCGGGGCGATAGAACGTGTCGGTCATCGCCAGCGGCCGGAACACCCGCTCCCGCACGAAGTCCTCCAGCTCCTGCCCGGCGACCCGCTCGAGGATCTCGCCGAGCAGGATCATTCCGAGGTCGCTGTACAGGTACTCGGCGCCCGGCTCGGCGACCAGGTCCATGGCCTGGATGCGCTCGAGGTAGGCCTCCGGACCTTCGAGCTCCTCGTACAGCGCCGCCCACCAGTCGATGCCGGAGCGGTGCGTCAGCAGGTGGCGGACGGTGACCGCTTCCTTGCCCGGGCCCTTGAAGAGCGGCAGGTAGTCCTGCACCTTCTCGTCGAGATCGAGGCGCCCCTCGTCGACCAGGATCATCGCCATCGTGGTCGTCGCCACGACCTTGGTCAGGCTGGCCAGATCGTAGATCGTGTCCGCTTCGACCGGCGGCGCGTCCTCGTCGTAGTTCAGCCGTCCGAAGGGACGGAGGTGCGCCAGCATGCCGCGGTGTCCGACCGCGACGACCCCACCTGGGAAGGCCCCCACCTCGACGAACCGGTCGAGCACGCGATCGAGCTCGTCGAGACCGTGCTTCCGGAAGCCGGCCATCTCGGGCGGCACGCTCGCCAG
>DATIVB010000500.1:0-2207 GCA_035466375.1 Chondromyces sp. | reverse complement strand
CTCGTCGGCACCTACAACGGCACCGGCCCCGCCTCCCCCCTGACCATCGCCGGCATGCTGCACGGCATCCGCGCGACGACGCCGGTGGAGATCAGCTTCACCTGGGTGCCGGCGCCGTTCCTCGCCGCACAGGAGGTCCAGGCGTGGACGCAGATGACGGTGTGGGTGCCGCCCGACAGCGAGGACGGCGGGCTCGCCCAGGTGAGCATCGACCGCGCCAAGAAGGCGGGCTTGACCTTCCGCTCGCTGGCCGACACCACCGACGCGACCCTCGAGTACTGGCACTCGCTGCCGGCGGACCGCCGCGCCGCGCCGCGCGCCGGCTGCCCGCCCGAACTCGAGACCAAAACCCTGGCCGCGTGGCACGCGAGGGAGAAGAAACAAGAATGAGGAATGGCCCCGACCACCTATCCAAATTTTGAATTCTGAATTCTGAATTTTGAATTCCCACCCACCCCCCCTGCGTCACCCCACAGCCGGGCGGGTGGGTGGAAAATTCGAAATCCGAAATCCGAAATTGGGTGGGCGGGAATTCCTCATTCCTAATTCCTAATTCCTAATTCCAGATTGGAGCGCCATGAGCTTCCTCAACCGCCTGGTCGCCGTCGAACCCGACGAGCTGCGCCCGATGCTGTGGGCCGCGCTCTACAACTTCCTGCTGCTGGCGGCCTACTTCGTGATCCGGCCGGTCCGCGACGAGATGGGCATCGCGGGCGGCGTCCGCAACCTGCCGTGGCTCTTCCTCGGCACCCTGCTGGGCATGCTGCTCGTGCACCCCCTCTTCAGCGCCCTGGTGGGGCGGTTGCCACGCCGGCTTTTCGTCCCACTCTCGTACGGATTCTTCGTCGTCAACCTCCTGGTCTTCTGGGTTTTCTTCCTGACCCTGCCGCCGACCTCGGCCATCTGGACCGGACGCGTCTTCTTCATCTGGACCTCGGTCTTCAACCTCTTCGTGGTCTCCATCTTCTGGTCGGTGATGGCCGACCTCTTCCGGCCCGAGCAGGCGAAGCGGCTGTTCGGTTTCGTGGCCGTGGGCGGGACCATCGGCGCCGCCTCGGGCTCCGCCTCGACCGCGTTCCTGGCGAGCCGCGTCACGCCCACGAACCTGCTGGTGCTGTCGGCGGTCCTGCTCGGGCTGGCGATGCTCGCGGCCCACAACCTCATGCGCTCGTCGGCGCTCGCCGAGGCCCGGCGCGAGGTCCCCATCGCGGACGCCGGCGCGGCGGTGGGCGGCCGCATCCTCGACGGCGTCCGCGCCGCGTTCTCCTCGCCCTACCTCATCGGCATCGTCGGCTACATGCTGCTCTACACCATCACCTCGACCTTCCTCTACTTCCAGCAGGCCGGGATCGTCGACACCTCGCTCACCGACCGCGCCGCCAGGACGGTGTTCTTCGCCCGCATCGACCTCGCGGTCAACTCGCTCACCGCCCTCATCCAGATCTTCTTCACCGGCCGCATCGTCCGCCGCATCGGCGTCGCCCTGTCGCTGGCTACGCTGCCGCTGGTCAGCCTGCTGGGCTTCGGCGCGGTGGGCGTGTGGCCCACCCTGACGGCGATCGCCGTCGTCCAGGTCCTGCGGCGGACGAGCAACTACGCCATCGCGCGCCCGTGCCGCGAGATGCTCTACACCGTGGTGTCGCGGGACTCCAAGTACAAGGCCAAGAACTTCATCGACACGTTCGTCTACCGCTTCGGGGACCAGGTGGGCGCCTGGACCTCGGGCCTGCTGATGCTGGTGGGGCTGGGCGGTGCATTGATTTCGGTGGTCGCGGCGCCGCTCGCCGCGGTCTGGCTGGCGGTCGGGCTGTGGCTCGGACGGCGGCAGGCGGCGATGGCTACGGCAGGTCCCGGGAACCCGGCAGCGCCGCGAACGACTCCGGGTCCAGGTTGACGGCGCGCGCAAAGCCCGCCACCAGCCTCCCCCACTCGAACACCAGCCGGTAGAGGTTGAAGTCGCCGAGCAGAAAGGTCTGCTCGGAGGTGGGGAATCGGTCGATGTAGGACCGGCGGGCTGCCGCCCAGTCCCGGTCCGACCGCGCCACGTGCTGCACCGTGCCGGAGATGGTCACTCTCGGCACCTGCAGCGGATCGCCGGCGGGATCGTCGGCACCGTGGATCAGCAGGCTGTACGGCGCGCCGGGCTGCAGGCCCCTCCCGTGCCGCGCCAGCTGGGAGGCGTGGACCAGCGCCGAGCGGAAGTCGGG
>DATIVB010000499.1:0-3673 GCA_035466375.1 Chondromyces sp. | reverse complement strand
GAGTCCATGACGCGCTCGTTGACGCGCTGGTTGGCGCGGAAGGTGCCGCTCTGCCACAGCATGGCGTCCACCAGGGTGGTCTTGCCGTGGTCCACGTGGGCGATGATGGCGAGGTTCCGGAACTCGGACATGGCGTGAGCTCACTTTCGGCTCGCGAAAGCGAGCAGATCGTTGTAGCACCGGAACGGGTCGGGGTCAATGGGGGGCTGGGAGGGGGATTCGGGGGTCGCAATTCGGAATTCGGGGTGACTGCCCACTCGGAAGGTCGAGATTCCGGATTTCGGATTTCGGATTTCGGATTGGCCGCCCATCCCCCCGGGGGAGTACTGAGTCTTGAGTTGACCTGCCCGATCGCCCCTCTGACCTACGGCGCTTCGCGCTCAGGGGCGCCAGGTAGGACATTCCTGCTCCTGGGAAATCCACGCCGGCCTGCGGCCGGCGCGGATTCCAGAGGGGTCGGCGGGTTGTTCGGGACCGTCTAGCGCCTCGTCGGGAAGGGCGGGTGGGTCGGCGGCACCGGCGGGTCGCGCTCGATCGTCTCGAGCAGCACCTCTATCCCCTTCTCGAGCTGGGCGTCGACGCCGCGCGCCATGTCGGCCGGCTCGAGCTCGACCTCGATGTCCGGCGCCACCCCCTCGTTCTCCACCACCCACTCGCCGTCGGGCGAGTAGATGCGGTAGTCGGGGCAGGTCAGGCGGCTGCCGTCCACCAGGGTCAGGGACATGGAGACGCCCACCAGACCGCCCCAGGTGCGGGTACCGATGACCGGGCCCATGCCCTTCTCCCGGAACTCCCAGGGCAGCATGTCGCCGCCGGAGCCGGCCTGGCGGTTGGTGAGCAGCGCGAGGTGGGCGATATTGGCGTACACCGGCTCCACCTGGTCCTCCGAGTAGCGCCGGGTCCAGTAGGTCAGCGGTTTCTTGGCGAGCCGCTGCAGGAAGATGTCGGGGTCGAGCCCGCCGCCGTTGAAGCGGCCGTCCACCAGCAGCCCCTGCTTGCGGGACTGCGCGTAGTAGTACTTCGGAAACTCGATCGCCGATCCGACGTAGGTGTCGGGCAGGTGGAGGTAGCCGATCCGGCCATCCGACGCCTCCTCGACCCGGCGGCGGTTGCGCTCCACCCAGTCGAGGTAGCGCAGGGTGCGCTCGCCGGCGAGCGGCGTCACCACCACCTCGAGCTCCTCCCCGCCGCGCTCCAGAGTCAGCCGCACCTGCTCGCCGGCGAGGCCCTGGAAAGCGGCGTGGACCTCGCGGTCGGCGGCCACTTCCCGGCCGTTGACGGCCACCAGCGCGTCGCCTTCGCGGACGTCGATGCCCGGCCCCACCAGCGGCGGCACGACCCCGCGCGACCAGTCGGGCACGCGGTAGATCTTCTCGATCAGCCAGCGCCCGCTCTCCGGATCCAGGGACCAGTCGGCGCCGAGCATGCCGACGTTGACCTCCGCGGCGCTGCGCCGGCGGTCACCGACGTTGATGTAGGTGTGCGACGTGGCGAGCTCGCCGATCAGCTCGCCGATGATGAAACGCATGTCCTGGGCGCAGGTCGCGCGCTCCACCAGCGGCTCGTACTTCGCGCGCATCGCCCGCCAGTCGAGGCCGTTCATGCCGGGCTCGTAGTAGAAGTCGCGCTCGAGGCGCCACGCGTCGTCGAAGACCTGCCGCCACTCCGCCCGCGGGTCGAGCTCCATCACGAGGCCGTCGAGATCGACGACCTCGCTCCTGGTCGACGCCGCCGCCGGCGATCCCGAAGGGGCGTCGCGGCGCTTCCAGCGGTCCCGGCCATCCGCGTGCGCGATGCCCACCGTGTCGCCGCGCCGCCACACCAGGTGCTCGCCGTCGACGGCCCGCGCGTACTGCTCGACCTCGGCGACCACGGTCTCGAGCTTTCGATCCTCGAGGTCGAAGGAGTGCAGCGTCCGCGGCGGCAGCGACCGATACTCGAAGCGGTTGAAGTCGCCCTCCTCGCCGTCGAGAAAGTAGATGGCGTGGGTTCCGACCGCCAGGTCGCGGTAGTTGGAGGCCGGTACCGGCAGCGCCTGGATGCGCTCGGCGATGCCGTCGAAATCGACCACGGTCCGGCGCGGCGCATCGGACGGCGGGTCCTCGCGGTCCACGTCCTCCGCCGCCACGACCTCGTCGGAGCGCAATGGCAGCAGCGGCTCGCCGTCCGCGCGCAGAGTGAGCGCGTAGATGCCGGCCACGTCTTTGAAGACCATCTCCCACTCGAAGTCGCAGAAGGTGGGGTCGAAGCGGCGATTGGAGACGAACAGCAGGTGCTCGCCGTCGCGGCTGAAAACCGGTCCGAAGTCGTTGAAGATCCCGCCCGAGACGTTGCGGGCGACGCCGTCGTCGAGCGAGTAGAGGTAGATGTTGGAGACGTGGTCGAGGCCGATCTTGGAGTAGGCCAGCCAGCGCGAGTCGGGTGACCACGCGTGGTCCGAGATGGGCTTGGCCTCGAGCCCGATGTCCATCGGCTCGACCTCGGCCCGGTCCACCGTCGTCAGCTGCCGGCTCGCCACGTCCACCACGTACAGGCGCAGGGTCTCGTCGGCGAAGGCGATCTTCGTACCGTCGGGCGACCAACGCGCGGTGTGCGGCCAGCCGCGTTCACGGCCGGTCAGAGCCCGCGGCTCGCCGGTGCCGAGCGGATCGACGACGTAGAGCTGGTACTCGCCGCCGCGGTCCGAGAAGTAGGCGATATTCGTGCCGTCCGGCGACCACACGGCGCCGCGGTCCCGCGCCCCGGAGCTGCGGGTCAGGTTGCGCGTCGGACCGTGCTCGGCCGGCACGGTGAAGACCTCGCCGCGCGCCGAGATCAGGGCGCGGCCGCCCGCGGGCGCGATGTCGACGTGGGTGATGAACTCGGCGACGGTCTTGCGGTAGGGCCGGGTCTCGCGCGCCGGCGTCGGGATCTCCACCGGAATCCGCGCACTCGCACCGGTCGTCGTGTCGAGGAGCCACAGTTCGCCCGCCACCTCGTAGACGATGCGGTCCCCACCCTCGCTCGGCCGCCTGATGTCGTGGTCGGCGTGGCGGGTGACCTGGGTCTGCTCCCCACTGGCGAGGTCGTAGCGCCAGATATTGAGCGCACCGTTGCGGTCGGACGCGAAGTAGACGACGTCGCCGATCCACATCGGCAACCGGTCGGTGCCGCGGTAGTCGGTGAGCCGGCGGTCCTCTCCGGTTGCGAAGTCATACAGCCACAGGTCCTGCGCCATGCCGCCGTAGTAGCGCTTCCAGGTGCGGTCCTCGCGGGCGATCCGGTTGTAGGCGATCTGCGCACCGTCGGGCGAGAACGAGCCGCGGCCGGCCTCGTGCAGGGGCAGCTCCTCGAGGCCCGTGCCGTCGGGCGCGACCAGGAACAGGCGGTCGAAGCGCGAGTACGAGTGCCGCGCCGACCGGAACATGATCTTCCCCGACACCGGGTGCCAGCCCACCACCTCGTCCGCGTCGGGGTGGTAGGTGAGACGGCGGGGGCTCGAGCCGTCCGCACCCATCACGAAGACGTCCGGGTTGCCGTCCATCTCCGACGTGAAGGCGATCAGCGAGCCGTCCGGCGAGAACTTCGGGTGCCGCTCCTCACCCTCGTCGTCGGTCAGGCGCAGGGCGCGTCCGCCAGCGACCGGCGCCGTCCAGATGTCCTCGGCGTGCACGAACACCACCGTGTCGCCGTG
>DATIVB010000498.1:0-3583 GCA_035466375.1 Chondromyces sp. | reverse complement strand
TACTTCCTCTCCCCGCCCTTCGCCTTCCTCAGCTGCACGATCCCGATGGCAGCCAGGACGACGCCGACCACGGCACCGGCACTCTGCTTGAGGCCGATCCCGGGAGAAGGCCCGAACCCCAGGGCGTCAGCCGACAGGCTGATCAGGAAGAGCAGCACTCCGACAACCAGCAGCGCAACAGCACCAGCACGCATTCAAACCTCCACATGCGATGTCGGGTCGTTCGTTGCGACCTCGACCGAGTTCACCCCACCTGGTGTCGCGTCGGCGGCGATGCGCCCGAACCACCACACCGCGACAACGAGGATCGCGGCCGCGCCGACGATCGAGCCGACGGCCGCTCCCGGGAAGGGATTGACGGCAGCCCGCTGCAGCGCGCCGAGGACCGCGCCGGCGGCCACGACCAGTGGCACGATGGCCGGCTGGTGCCGGATCACCAGCACCCAGGCCGCGAGCAGGACCAGCCCGGTGCCCAGCCCTTCAGCCAGCCACAGCGCGAGGTTCTCGACGCTCCCGGAGCCGGCGACCACGAGGCCGAATGCGAGGAGCGCGGCCGCACCGACGGCCCTGCGCCGGCTCCAGCCGGCGGTCAGCGACTCGAGGACGGCGACCATGACGAGGGCGAGGGCGGCGGCCGACAGCCAGGCGTCGAGGGGCGCCAGCGCCGCGGCGATTGCGGGAACGGTGTCGGCGGCACCGGTGAAGCTCGGCCAGTCGGGCATGGTGGACGGCGCCAGCGAGCCCGCCGCGGCGGCGAGGCCTGCGAGAGCCGCGCCGAGGCCGAGGCCGGCGGCGAGGCTGGAGCGCCGATCGTCGGCCGGCTGCGGCGGCAACCAACGGTGGGCGAGCCCCACCAGCAGCGCCGTCACCCCGGCGACCGCCAAAGTCGCGATGAGGCCGCCCACCAGCACGATCCCCACCTGCAGCTGCCACGGTTGGGTGGTGTCGAACTGGGAGGTGATCGGGCGGAAGCCGTTCGCGAGCTGCACGACGCCGAGCACGGCCAGGAGCAGGAAGAACGCCACGAAGGTGGCGCGCGCGAAGCGGCCGCGGCTCCACCGAACCACCGCCAGCACCGCGCCGGCGACGAAGAGCAGCACCAGCAGCACCACGCACGCGATCTGGATGACCTGTGCGACGCCGCGCTTTTTTCGGTGGTCGCGCTCCCAGTCTTCGGGGATGTGGACGAAGCGCCCGGTCTCCACGACCTCGTCGCCGGCGATCCGAACCGAGATCCGGGCCTCGCCGGTGTCGAGCGGGTAGTTCTCGAGGTCCCTGAAGACGAAGGTCCAGTCGCGGCGCGAGGGCAGCTGCGAGGGGTCGGCCGACACCTCCTCGACGGCGTCGGATGTGAGGCCGTGCCGCGCAATCACCGCGGAGAGGGCAATCGCTCGCGCTTCGTCCTCCTCGAGCTCGGCCCCCGCACGACCTTCGGGCAGCGCATGCACCATGCGCTGCGTTTCGCCGTCCGGACCGACGAAGACCAGGTACTCCTCGGCGCGCTCGGCGATGTCGCCCTCGAAGCGCGCGTACCGCACCGTCCGCCGGGGCGTCGGCAGGTACTGCCCGAGCAGCTCGCGGTAGGCGTCCGGCCCGCCCTCGGTCCACACGAAGCGGTCCTCAAGCCCGAGCGGGGCCTGAGCTGCGGCGAGCTCGCGCCAGTCGTCGCCGAGGTCGATGCCGCGCGCGGCGAGCATCTCCCGCGCCGCGGCCCGCGCCTGCTCATCGCTGTGTTCCAGCGCCGGCGCGTCGGGGCTGAAGCTCGCGGACAGCCCCCACACGATCAGGCCCGCGATGCCGAGCAGGGGGAGAGCGGTCCGGACGCGGGGCGAGAGGCCGCGCGATGCCACAGCCGGCGCCGCGGGCTCGCGCGCCGGTTCGGGCGGCGGCATCCAGGCGGCGTTGAAGGCCTCCGGCGGCGCCTCGATCCAGGCCCCGGTCTTGAGCCTCGCCCGCAGCACCACCCACAACGGAACCAGGGCGAGCAGGATGACGAGCGCACGGCTGATCCAGATGCCCGGCGTGTCGGCCGCGAACAGCGGCAGGGCGAACCACACCACGTCGAAGGCGAAGTGGAGGACGATCGCCGGCACCAGCCCGAAGACCAGGTAGAGGCCGCCGAAGCCGAGGGCGGGGATGATGAGCTCGACGAGGCGGGCGTAGGCGGGCTGCGCCGGGTAGTTGGCGTGGCCGGCGCCGAAGATCACCGCCTGCAGGACCATGGCGCCGGCGATCCACAGCCAGGTTCTGCCGAAGCGCCGGCCGAGCAGGGCGGCGGCGGCGATCGGCACCGCCCGGAACAGGCACTCCTCCCAGAAGCCGGCCTGTAGCGAAACCGCGATCGAGGTCAGCCAGGGGAGGTAGTTGGCGAGGACGTCGGGGTCGGTGAGAGCGCTCGACGGCGTCCACCAGCCGAGGTTCCGGGCGGCGAAGAGATAGAGCCAGACGTCGTAGGCGAAAAAGACGCCGATCAGGAGGTAGCCGGCGAGGGTCTGCCCCAGCATCGCCCGGCTCGGCGCCACCTCGCCCGACCAGGTCTTCCACAGTTGCAGGTGGTGCGGAAAAGCGCGGCGGCCGAGGCTCTCGGCGGCCATGAAGGAGAGCGCGAGGACGGCGCCCATCCCCACGAGCTGGGCGAGCGCGATGCCGACCTGCTGGAGGGCGAAGGTGGTGGGGGAGATCGCGGTGTCGTAGCCCATCCACAGCAGCGGCCACTGGTTGAGCACCACCAGCGCCTGCAGGCCGGCGATGAAGAGCGCCCAACCGACGGCCGGGCGCCACACCACCCAGCGGTCGCGCAGCAGGAAGAAGAGCCCCACCGCGCAGCCGCCCGCGAGATAGAAAATCGCGATGGCGAAGGTCGAACCGATGGCGATGCCTTCGTTGGCGGACCGCATCTCCTGGTAGCGGCGCGAGAACGCCTCCGGGATCTTGACGAAGTGAGTGAGCTCGGTGAAGCGGTCGCCGCTGACGACGAGCCGGAGCCGGTACCGCCCCTCGCCGATCTGGATGTCCGGCCGCTCGTACACCAGTGTGTGGTCGGTGCGCCCGCCGGGACGCAGCTCTCGCGACTGCTCGACGAGCTCGAAGCCGCCGAGGTCGACCTCCCAGCCCGCAGCCACCGCCGCCTCGGCGAGGGCCAGCGCCGCCTCCGGTTCGAGGCTCGCGCCCGGCGCGTCCTCGGGGATCGTCTCGCGGAAGCCCCACGGTCTGCCGTCGGGGCGGAAGCGGACCGCGGTCTCATTGGTCTCACCCTCGGCGAAGCGGCGCACCACCCAGGTGTAGGGCGAGTAGAGCTCTCCGGCGAGCATGGCGGTGAAGGCCTCCCGGCCGCCCGCCTCGAGCTCGACGAAGCTCTGCACCTCGTTGTCGAGAGAGAAGGCAACGGCCTGGCGCGCACTCTGCGGTCCCCAGCCCCGCTCCGCGGCGAGTGTCTCGGCGACCTCGAGCGCGGCCCCTCGATCCATGGTCAGATCGAGAGTGACGAGCGGAAAGGCGTCGGCGAAGTGCCGCACCGCCCACGTGGTGCACAGCAGCGAGAAGAGCACGAACACCACCCAGAACGCGGGCTTGCGGAACATCT
>DATIVB010000497.1:0-17088 GCA_035466375.1 Chondromyces sp. | reverse complement strand
CGGGCTGCGACTACAATGGCTCCTCAAGGAGTGCGCCCATGCCCAAGGCCCTCGACCACAAGGTCCGTCGCGACGCCAGCTTCGAAACCAACCGCGATCACTGGCACAATCAGTTGCGGATCATCGAGGCGCAGCAGGCGGCGATCGCCGAGGGCGGTGGGGAGAAGGCCGCCGCGCGGCAGAAGGCGACGGGCAAGCTGCTGGCCCGGGAGAGGGTCGCGGCGCTGGTCGATCCGGACAGCGAGTTCCTGGAACTCGGGTCATTCGCCGCGTGGGGTCACTACGAGGAGTGGGGCGGTGCGCCCTCGGCCGGGGTCGTCGTCGGGCTCGGCACGATCAGCGGCCGCGAGTGCGTGGTGGTCGCCAACGACGCCACCGTCAAAGCGGGCGCCTGGTTTCCCCTGACCTGCAAGAAGATCCTGCGCGCCCAGGAGATCGCGATGGAGAACCGGCTGCCGGTAGTCTACCTGGTGGACTCGGCAGGCGTCTTTCTGCCCATGCAGGACGACATCTTCCCCGATCGCGAGCACTTCGGGCGGGTGTTCTACAACAACGCCCGGCTGTCGGCGGCCGGCATCTACCAGATCTCGGCCATCCTCGGCTCGTGCGTCGCCGGCGGCGCCTATCTGCCCATCATGTCCGACGAAGCGCTCATCGTCGAGGGCAACGGCACCATCTTCCTCGCCGGCGCCCACCTCGTGCAGGCCGCGATCGGCGAGCGCATGGACAACCAGGCTCTCGGCGGCGCGAAGGTGCAGGTCGACATCTCGGGCGTGGTCGACGACCGGTTTCCGGACGACCTTGCAGCCATCGAGCACATCCGCACCCGCATCGGCGAGCTCGCCCGGCCGCCGATGGCGCCCTTCAATCGCATCGAGCCGACGCCGCCCCTTGCGGATGCGGAGGACATCCTCGGCATCCTGCCGATCGACCGCACCAAGCCCTACGACATGCGCCGCATCCTGGCCTGTCTGCTCGACGGCTCCGAGTTCGCCGAGTACAAGAAGACCTACGGGCAGACCCTGCTCTGCGGCACCGGTCGGCTGGACGGATGGGCGGTGGGCGTGGTGGCCAACCAGCGCCAGGTCGTACAACGCCGCCGCGGCCTCGGCGACGGCGACCAGGAGATGCAGATCGGCGGCGTGATCTACAGTGACGCCGCCGACAAGGGTGCCCGATTCGTCGAGCTGATGAATCAGAAGGGCCTGCCGATCCTCTTCCTCCAGGACGTGACGGGCTTCATGGTGGGATCGAAGTCCGAGCGCGAGGGCATCATCAAGGACGGCGCCAAGATGGTGAACGTGGTCTCGAACTCGGTGGTTCCCAAGTTCACGGTCTTCATCGGGAACTCCTTCGGGGCCGGCAACTACGCCATGTGCGGGCGCGCCTACGGGGCGCGGTTCTTCTACGCCTGGCCGTCGGCGACGATCTCGGTGATGGGGGGGCAGCAGGCGTCGGAGACCCTGCTCGCCATCCAGCTGAAGAACCGCGGCGAGGAGGTTTCGCAGGAGGAACGGTCGGCGCGGCTGGCCGAGATCCAGGCCCGCTACGCCGCCGCCACCGACGCGCGCTACGCGGCGGCCCGTCTCTGGGTCGACGAGATCATCGACCCGCGCCGGACCCGCGAGATCCTGGCGCGCAGTATCGCCGCCGCCGCCCACCAGCCGCACCTCGAGGAGTTCAAGGTCGGGGTCCTTCAGACCTGAAGCGCCCGACCGCCGCCCGGCCCCAGATACGGGATACGAGATTCGAGAACCACCCGGCCACCCGCCCAGATTCGAGATCCGAGATACGAGATCCGCCCGCCCGTTGACATTCGGCTTCTCGCATCTCGCCTCTCGTATCTCGTCTCTTCTCGCATCCCGCATCCGTCCGACCTCAACTCTGGACGCTCCCCTCCGTACCTCCCTGCGACTGAAAGGTAACCGTTGCGGTTGTTGTTGCATAGAGGGGTCGACGGCTCCGCTTCCGGATCTGCCGGTGCCTGGACAGCCGGAAAAACCGGGTTAATCTAAGGTGGTGCTCAGCGAGATGGATGCACAATCTCTCCGACGCTTCCGCGGCCGCCTGGCAGCTTGCGGTCGGGTTCTCGCCATCGCGGCGGCGATCGCGGTTGGCGCACCCGCGACCGCGGCCACGCCCACGCCCGATCCAATCGACAAGGCGACGGATCAGGCGGGCGAAGACGAGAAACGGCGGGCGCGGGATCTCCCCGAGCACTGGCGGGTGTGGCTCGAGGAGGAGGTCTACCCTCTCATCACGAAGGAGCAAAGCAACGCCTTCCTCGCCCTGGACACAGAGGCTCAGCGGCGGGCTTTCGCCGAGCGCCTGTGGCTGCTGTGGGGGCGCCAGTCGGCGTACGGCAGCCAGTTCAGAGGTCTGTACATGGAACGGCTGCACATCGCGCGGACCGAGTTCGGCGGCACCCTCGGCGACCGCGCGCGCGTCCTGCTGATCCACGGCCCGCCGACCTTTCGCCACCGCGCCCGCTGCGATGCGATCTTCGTGCCCCTGGAGTTCTGGGGCTGGTCGTACATCGAGGGGCTCGGCGAGGACGTCGTGGTGCTGTTCTACCAGCCCTATCTGCTCGACCAGTGGCGGATGTGGACCGCCTACGAAGGCTACCAACGGCTCTATGCCGCCGGCTACTCGGCGCAGTTCGGGAGCGGCGGTTTCAGCTCCGGTGGGCCCATGAACAACCCGGTCTACCGCTGCCCGAACGGCGACGTGACGGTACGCCTGCTGTCGGCCGCGGCGATGTGGAGCCGCGACCCGGTCTATATTTCCGCGATGCACCACCTGCGCGTCCGCGATCGGAGCGGCCCGGAGTCGATGTCGCAGCGATTCATGGACTTCTCGGCGCTGCTCGACAAGGATGCGGAACCCATCGACTTCAACATCTCCACCGACGCCAGGGCAGCCCGAGGCGGCCTGGTGGAGATCGGTTTCGCGGTCGACGTCGATGCCGGTGAGCTCGGGACGACGCCGGTCGGCGACATCGAGGTGGTCCAGCTCGACGTGGTCGGTGAGATCACGAACCGCCAGGAGGTGATGGTGGACAGGTTCCGCTACCTGTTCTCTCTCCCGCAGGCGGGTGACCGCGTGGGGCTGGTGGTGGACCGGCTGCTGCGGCCCGGCGACTACCGGCTGCGTCTCAAGATCGAGGACGTGCATTCCAACCACGCCGCGATCGACGAGTATGAGTTCGAGGTCGACCGGGCGTTGGCGCTGATCGAGGCGGATGACAGCCTGGAGGATTTCGAGGCCGAGTACGGCGCCGGGATGATGGTCGGCTCGACGGCGATGGAGCCGGAGCAGGAGGAGCCCGAGGCCGAGGAGCCGCTGCTGCGCCTGGTGGGGCCGGAGGGCGACGCCGTGAGCGGCGTCTGCCGGTTCGAGGCCATCACGCGCGACGAGGTGCGCAGCGTGGGGTTCCACCTCGACGACGAGCTGATCCTGACCAAAAACCGGCCGCCGTTCGACATCGACCTCGATGTGGGGCCGCTCCCCAGGCTCACCACCGTCATGGCGATCGGCTACGACGAGCACGGCCACGAGATCGTTCGCGACGGCTACACGCTCAACGTCGGTCGCGAGCGGTTCTTCGTCCGCCTGACGCCGGTGTCGCCCGTCGAAGGCGATTCGGCCCGGGTGCGCGTGGCCGCCGAGCTCAACATTCCTTCCGACGGCGCCCTCGAGCGCCTGGAGCTGTTCTGGAACGACGAGCTGTTGGCGACTCTCTACGGGCCGCCGTACGAGGCGGCGGTGAGCCTCCGCGCAGACGACCAGTTCGGATACCTGCGGGCCGTGGCGACCCTCGAGGACGGCTCACAGGCCGAGGACCTCCAGTTCGTCAACCAGCCCCAGTTCGGGACCGTGGTCAGGGTGACGGCGGTGGAGCTGCCGGTGACGGTGCTCGACAAGGACGGCGCTCCGGTGGTGGACCTCACGCTCGACGATTTCACGGTCTACGAGGACAAGGTCGAGCAGGAGATCTCCCATTTTTCGCTGCACCGCGACCTGCCGGTCCGGCTCGGGATCGTGATCGACACCTCGGGCTCCATGACGGATACTCTGCCCACCGTGCAGCGCGCGGTCATGGGCTTCCTGCGCGATCTGCTGCGCCCCCGCGACCGTGCCTACGTCGAAATCTTCTCCGACCGCCCGGAAATACTGACGGGCTTCACCGCCAACTTCACGACCATCGAGAACGCGCTCCTGGCTCTTTTCCCGGATCGGGCGACAGCCCTCTACGACGGCGTCATCATGGGTCTCTTCCAGTTCTCGGGGGTCAACGGGCGGCGGGCCATGGTGTTGCTGACGGACGGTGAGGACACCGCTTCGGAGAACAGCTTCGACAAGGCCCTGGGGTACGCTCAGCGAATGGGGGTCACCATCTACACGATCGGTGTCGCCATTCCGCAAACCAAGATCGCCACCCGTTGGCAGCTCACCAAGCTGGCGAGCGCCACCGGGGGCCGTTCCTTCTTCGTCACCGAGAAGTCGGAGCTCGGCACGATCTATGCGGAGATCAACCGCGAGCTCAGGACCCAGTACCTGCTCGCCTACACCTCGAGCTCGGAGGCGCCGGCCGACCAGCTGCGCAAGGTGAAGGTGGAGGTGGACAGGCCGAAGGTCAATGTGCGGACGATTTCCGGCTACTACCCGGGAGGCGGCTGATGGATCGCCGCGGCACCGGAGAGCGCATTCCCCGGAGCCCCCGACACACAGAGCATGGAGGGCGCATTTTGTGAGCACCTATATCAGAGTGGCCAGGATCGGCGTCCTGCTTTTCCTTCTACTGGGCTTGACTGCCGTCGAGGTCGTCGTCGCCGCCGACAACCCCGCCAAGGAGGCCAGCGCGGACATGGAGTTCGGCTACAAGGCCGCGAGGCGCGGCTACTGGCAGGAAGCCTTGATGCGGTTCGAGCACGCCAACGAGCTCACCCCTGGGCAGCCGCGCATCCTCAACAACCTCGCCGTGGCGCAGGAAGCGAACGGGCGGTACGAGGAGGCGCTCCTGACCTATCAGACCGGCCTCGCGATCGACCCGAAAAACGACGCTCTGAAGCGCAACTACACGAGGTTTCAGGAGTTCTACGCGAGCTTCATCGCGCCGCCCGAGACCGGGCCCGGCGAGAAAAGGGACGAATCCGACGAGGGAGCAGCCGATGCTGAAGAAGACGACTGAGGTCCTGATCGTGCTCCTGCTGGCGGCCGCCGCGGCCACGGCGGGCACGCGGGAGATCCGCATGGAGTTGCAGCTGCGCCCGGAGCTCGATCTCGACGGCACCGAGAACCTCTTCGTCGGGCCGATCATGATCGAGCCCCGCGAGGGCGAGAGCGTCCAGGCCGTCGACCTGACGGCGGCGCGGGAGTTCGAGATCTACCTGCGCAAGATGCTGCGCCGCGAGGCCCGGCTGAATCTGCTGCCGTCCGACGAGGGGCTGCGGCCGCCCTCCAGGAACCTGGCCGCACTCGCGGACGACGCGAGCTTCTGGAAAGCCATCAACGAGGCCACGGGAGCCGACCTCATCGTCGCGGCCGCCATCGACGTCAAGGTTCTCGACCGATCGGGCTACACCACCGAGGAGTACGTGTCGCCGAAGGACGGCCAGACCTACTTCCGCCAGGTCCTTGTCGAGGAGACCGGCTTCAACTACGACGTGTTGCTGGTGGTGGTGGACGGCACGACGGCGGAGGTGGTCCACCGCGAGCAGATCACGGACTTCAAGCCTCGGGACGAACGGAAGCTGCAGGAGTACACCGACATGTTCAGCGACCTGTACACCCTCCAGAACCGGCTGCTCGGGATCTTCGTCCCGCGCGGTGTGCAGGTCAAACGCACGCTGTACAACGACTGAGGGCGGGCATGCCGGACCTGTCCACACAGTTTGCTTTGCCGGGCTTCGCCCACCGGAATCAACGGAGGAACGAGATGAGGTCCTCGCTCAGGCTCATTTTCGCGCTCGCGCTCCTCGTGGCGGCCTTGCCCGTTGCCGCCCAGCTCAACCCCTACAACCCCTACATCGGGGGCAAGAACAAGGTCCGCTGGGACGATTTCGAGTGGAAGGTGTACGAAACACCGCACTTCAGGATCTCCTACTACGACCGGGTCGAGCCGAGCCTCGAGAAGATCGCCTCCTACGCCGAGAGCTCCTATGACGACCTCGCCCGCAAGCTCAACTTCCAGATCCTCGAGCCGATCCCGATGATCGCCTACGCCACCCACGCCGAGTTCGAGCAGACCAACGTCATCGTCGGCTTCATTCCGGAAGGCGTGGGTGCCTTCGCGACGCCGGTCCGCAACCGCATGGTGCTGCCGATCGACCTTCCGGAACGGGAGCTGCAGGCCCTGATCCAGCACGAGCTGACTCACATCTTCCAGTACGAGATCTTCTTCGGCGGCCGGCGCGGGAGGGCGATCTACGCCCGTCCGCCGCTGTGGTTCATGGAGGGCATGGCGTCGTACTACGGCGAAGACGAGGACTCGCGCGACGAAATGTACATGCGCGACGCCGCGCTGTCGGACCAGCTGCCGCCGATTCTCAGGGCGCCGCAGGGCTTCCTCGCGTACCGTTACGGTCACAAGGTCTTCGAGTACATCGAGGAAGAGTGGGGCGAGGACGTCGTTCGCGACTTCGTGTTCTCGTTCCGTGGCAACTTCGGCGGCCAGGTGGAGCGTCCGCTCGCCAAGGTCTTCAACTTCGAGCCCGAGGAGTTCGACGCGGCCTTCCGGACCTGGCTGCGCAGGAAGTACGAGCACGCCATGGACCGCGGCCTGCCGACCGAGTTCGGCCGCAAGTTCAGGGTCCCTGGCTTCCTGGACTCGAACCAGACCTCACCGGATATCTCGCCTTCCGGGGATCTGGTGGCCGCCTTCACGACCTACAAGCAGGACGTCGACGTGGCCATCTTCGGCCTACCGGACCGCCAGCTGTACAAGAACCTGACCAAAGGTCTGACCACCAAGTACCAGTACCTGGTTGCGCAGGGGCTGACGACTGCGCCGGCGGAGGGCCGGGATCTCGCCTTCTCGCCCGACGGCAACTTCGTGGCGGTGTTCGCACGCACCGAGCGCACGCGGTCGCTGCTGCTCCTCGACGTGCGCAAGGGCGGCATTGCCAAGATTTACGACATCGAGCTGCCGGTGGACCAGGCCGCCCAACCCGCCTACGCACCCGACGGTCGCACCATCGCCTTCCGGGCGGTGTCCGGCGGGCTGTTCGATATCTTCCTGCTCGACCTCGAGACCGGCGAGGTGTCGAATCTGACCAATGACGAAGCCTACGACGCGGCGCCCGCGTTCTCGCCGGACGGCCAACAGTTGGTCTACACGTCGACCCGGGGCGGGGCGGGCAAGTTGGTGCGTCTCGACCTCGCGGATCCGACGCGGCGGGAGCAGCTGACCTTCGGTCACGGCGAGGACGAGGGGGCGGCGTTCTCGCCCGACGGCGAGCGCCTGTACTTTGCCTCCGATCGGGAGGATGGAATCTACGACATCTACCGGATGGATCTCGAGACCCGCGACCTGACCCGCCTGACCCACGTCATCGGCGCGGCCATCAATCCCGTCCCTGCACAGACGCTGGAGGGCGAGCGGGTCGGCTTTCAGGCCTACTCCAACGGCGTCTGGGGCCTGTACGGCGCCGACGCCAACCAGGGTGAGAAGATCGGCACGTCCGAGCCGCCGAGCGAGACCATCGAGCTCGAGCCCTTCGTCCCGGCGGTGAGCATCTCCGTCGATCCGGACAAGGGTGAGAGGGTCGGGCGGCGCAAGCTCTTCATCGAGGATGCCGGCGCCTTCGTGGGCGTCGACACCACCAATCAGATCCTCGGGCAGGCGTACATCACCCTCGCCGACCAGTACGGCGACCGCCGCATCCAGATCCTGCTCGACAGCGTCGACACCTTCTCCAACTTCCTGGTCAGCTATCTCAATCTGGAGCCGCGGCTGCAGTGGGGCGCCCAGGTCTACGACAGCCGCAGCTATTTCATCACCGGCTACGACCCGATCGGCTTGCGGCCGACTTCGAAGCAGCAGATCTACCGCTTCACCGCGGCCGAGTTCAACCTGCGCTACCCCTTCAACAGCTACTACCGGGCATCCGCCCGGGCGGGGTATCTCGACCGGCGATATGACCAGCCCATCGTCGATCCGTTCACGGGCCAGATCGGGTTTCGTGCGATCCAGAACCAGGCTCCTTACGTGGGCCTTGGGCTGGCCGGCGACACCACCTTCTGGAAGAGCTACGGGCCGCACAAGGGGACACGCTGGGAAACCCGCTACTACTACGCCTACGACACCGACGGCGGCGGCGCACTCACCCAGAACGTGGAGATCGATGCCCGCGCCTACGTGCCGACCTCGCGGCGCTCGGAGTTCGCCCTCCGCGGCTGGGCGGGCTACGCGGTGGGGAACCAGCCCTGGATCTACTCCTTCGGCGGGCTCGACACCCTGCGCGGCTACCCCACCTACTCGTTGTCGGGTAACCGGACCTTCTTCGCCAACCTCGAGTGGCGGTTTCCGCTCATCGACCGCATCGACCTCGCCTTCCTCCGTCTCGGCGGTATCCGTGGACGCGTCTTCCTCGATGTCGGCGCGGCGTGGTTCGAGAACGACGCGGGCGACAAGTTCAACATGTTCGGCGAACCGGGCTTCAACTTCATGACTGACGGAACGCTGGTCGACGGGGTCTCCTCGTACGGTTTCGGGCTCGACCTGAACGCCTTCGGTCTGCCGATGCACTGGGACTGGATCAAGATCTGGAACTTCGACACCAGCCTGAGTGACAGCTGGCAGACGACGTTCTGGATCGGGATGCGCTTCTAGAATGAGGAATCAGGAATCAGGAATTAGGAATCAGGAATCAGGAATTCGGAATTCGGAATTCCCGCCCGCCCTCCCGGTGCCCGGGGGGGGTGGGAACTCAAAACTCAAAACTCAAAACTCAAAACTCTCCTCGCTCACTTTCCGGGGTAGTAGCCGGAGATGGTCTTGACCGTGTACTCGGGGTTGACCGTCTTGACCTCGATCTTCCGGAAATCCTCGGCGGGCTTGTCCGAGGGCGAGGTGTACCACAGCAGGTACTGCGAGCGCAGGAGCTCGGCGATGCGGTCGTAGACCGCCGGCAGCTCCTCGACCTTCTTCGGGAAGAAGGCTTCGCCGCCGGTTTCGTCGGCGAGCCCGCCGAGGACGTTGCGGCTCGAGAAGTCGAGCCTGCCGACGCCGAGCCCGATGGAGAAGATCGGAATCCGCATGGTGTGGGCGAAACGTTCGGCGACCTCCCACCCGGTGCGCGAGGTGGTGTCCTCGCCGTCGGTGAGCAGGACCACCGCCTGGCGTCCGCGCCGGCCACGGAACTGCTCGAGCGAACGCACCACCGCGTCGTGGAGCGAGGTGCCGCCCTCCGGCTGCACCGTGCTCAGGTCGCCGAGGATCTTCTGGACGTCGTCGGTCCATGCCACCTCGACCCGCGCGTCCCATGCGAAGCGGATGAGGACAGCCTGGTCTCGGGGTTCGAGGAGCTCGTCAACGAAACCGCGGACCGCAGCTCGCACCTTGGGGAAGTCCTCGATCATCGAGCCAGAGGTGTCGACGGCGATCGCCAACGACAGCGGCAGGTCCTGCGTCGTGCCGAAGCCCTCGACCTCGACCCGGGCACCGTCCTCGTAGACCTCGAAGTCGGACTGGGAGAGGCCCGTCACCGGAACCCCGCGCGGGTCCAGCACGACGACCGGCAGCTCCACCAGCTCGACGCGCACGGAACCCACAAAACCGCCACCGCCGCCGAGCGTCACGACCGCATCGCCGCGGACTCCCTGGGCATCGACGACCTCTGCGGAAAGGATCGCGGCCTGCTGGAGCTTCGCGACCGGAACGTCGACGACGCAGGGACAGGCGGCCCAGCGCGCGACGAGCTCCGCGTCGAGGTGGAGGTTGACCTCCTGGATCTCCGAGCCCCCGCTGACCGCAACGGTGATCCTGCGCTCGCCGCCGACGATCGACGATTCGGGAGCGAGCAGCACCTGGACGCCGATCTGGCCGGACGGGTTGTTGAGTACGATGGCGTCCTCGCCGAGGTAGCTGCCTTCTGCGTCGAGGGCCACCGCCCGCACCTCGGTGCGCTTGACGATCGCGCCGAGTGGAATCGAGACCGTCCACGGCGGGCGGTTGCGGCGGCCGAGCTCGCGGTCGTCTTGGAAGAACTCGACTGACGCCGTGCCGTCGGGCACGTCGACCTCGAGCTGGACCGCGCCCAGGCCACCCAGGGTCGGCGGCGGTTTGAAGTTGACGGCACCTTCTCGAGGCGGCGTGAGCTCGAGCGCGATCGCATCCACGGGTGCGCCTTCCGGGGCCACGAACGGCTTCTCCAGCGGCACGATTTCGATGTCGCCGAACCATACCCCCGAGACGAGACCGTCCAATGATGCCACCGCGAGCTGCAGCTCGTGGGAGCCCGCCGGCCACTCTCGGAACAGCATGGCCGAGCCGTCGAGATCGATCTCCACGACCGAGCTCTGCCGGTCCACGATCTCGCCTTCGGTTCGTAGGGTCGTCACCACCCGGACGCGCTCGCCGGCGCGCTCGCGGTCCTCCGGAGCGATCTGGAAGACGACCCCGACCACAGTGCCGGTGCTGCCCCGGCCGACTGCTTCTGCACTGACGGTCAAGGCGAGCGGGACGCTCTGGGCGCCGAGCTGCGAGGCCGCGAGCAGGATCGGGATCAGCAGGATGCTGTAGCTTTTCATGAAATCTCCTCGAGAGGCGTGACGCGGTGACGGCAGGCCGGCTCCGCTCACTGGAACCGACGACCACCGCGCCCGCTGCACGGCGGCTGACAACAAGGTAACAGCGTTCCCAAACGGAATCATCCGAACGTGGGGCCCCGGCGCGGTCGGGCCGGGCGCTCAACGTACGAGTAACGGCTGGGCGTCGAGGACCTCGAGGCCGGCCCCGGAGATGTACCTCAGCTCATACTGCCCCGGTTTGAACGGCGCGGCGAGGGTCAGTGAGTGCTCCTCTCCGACGTACGCGAAGTCGAACCATCTTCCCGCCGCGGCGCCGACGCGCGCCACGGCGATGAGGTCGCCGGCGGCGGAGGTCCCGTGCCATGTGACCGGGAACCGGGTGCCGGCGTCGACGGTCTCCGGCGCCTCGACCCGGATCGCCGTGTGAACGATTTCCAGGGCCTCGCGGGCGAGGACCTCGCCGTCCAGCCCGCGCACGTAGCGGACCTCGTAGGTGCCGGCCGCAGAGGGTGTCTGCAGCTCGAGCGGGCTACCCGAGCTCGTGGGTTCCCAGCTGATGTAGGCCTGGTTTTCGGCCTCGGCAGGCGCGATGCTGAGGAAGTCGTTGGGGCCGTCGGGTCCGGTCCACCCGATGGCCAGCTCGACCGACGGCGCGGCCTGCTTCGCGACGTCGAGAGTTGCCAGCACCTCGAAGACCTCCAGTGGCCGCCGCTCGAGGACCCGCCCCCAGCTCGAGACGAACTGGACGAGGTATTTGCCCGGAACCACGGGCGCCGGTACCGTGACCGTAGCTTCCGCCGCGTCTGCGGAGACACATACGACATGGCTGCCTGAGGCGGCGCCCTCGGGTACCACGGTGATGATGTCCCCCCGGTGGCCGGGTCCGCTCCACGCGAGGGTCATGGGCGTCCGGGCTTCGGCCATGTCGGGGCTGTCGATGCGCACCACCGGCTGAACGGTCTCCAGGGGCGTGCGCCCAAACAACTGCAGGACTCCGGGCGCCGCTTCGACCAGCACCTGCAGCTCGAGCGTCTGCGGCACGTCGGGCAGCGGCGCCCAGACCTCGGTGGTGCCGCCCTGGACCGGGATGAGGAGCAGGAAGGCGTCGGGTGGCGCCCCGGGCGTGGACACCGCGACCCAGCCGCCGCCGGCCGGCACGCCCCAGGTCCGGACCCAGGCGCCGCCGCCGGCCGCCGGTGTCTCCGGTGCGACCTCGAGGGTCGCGGGCGGGCCGACGACGAGGTCGAGGGCGACAGGTTCACCGGATGCGATGAGGACCAGCCCGGCCAGCTCATGGGACGTCCCGACGCCCCGGACCTCGGCCCGGTAGCGTCCCGGCACGGTGCGGATGCGGGCCTGGCCGTTCTTCACGACGGCGCGTACGGGCTCCCCGGCCTGCGGCCCGAAGAGCGCGATCTCGGACCGGTTGGCGGGCGTGCCGCCCAGACTCAAGGTGATGTCGAAGGGCACGGGGACGGCGGGGCGGGAGTCGCTCGGCTCGAAGGCCCACTCCAGCGCCGCCCCGAGGGCCGAGGTGTCGTTGAGATTTCGGGTCGGGGCCAGTTGGCCGGCGGCGGTGATGGTGTCCCGGTCGAGGCCGAGACCGATGATCCTGAGGTCGATCTTCGGTTCGGCGGTGGTGATGGCCTCGATGGCGCCCGCGACGTCTCCTTGACAGTCGTCGCCGCCGGAGACGATGAGCACGAGTCGGCGCCGGTCCGGCGCGCCGCCGAGGTCTGCGGTCGCCTCGCGCAGAGCCGCCGCCAGCGGCCGCCCGCCGTGCGGCACCAGCTCGGACAGGGCTTCGAACCACCGCTGTGGTTCGGCGAGGTCGAAGTCCTGCAGGAGTGCGGTGTCCTCGCACATCTCGGCCTTCGCGCGGTCGCGCCCGCCGCCCATGGCCCGCAGCGCGATCTCGGGCCGGCCCTGGCGGTGGAAGGAGGCGGCGGCGTAGTCGAGCAGCGCGGCGCGCACGCCGACGAACTGCGGGCGGCCCTGGCCGAGGCTGCGCCACATCCCGGCCGAGTTGTCGATGACGACCTCGACCCGTTCGACTGCGCCGAGACCCGAGGCAGCCGCGAGTGGAAGGAGCAGCAATCCGAGAGATCGAGCGAGGTTCATGGCGAGAGTTTAGCCCGGTCCGACCCGCCGGACGCGGGGCCGTCGTTTCACTTTTGTGCCTTGGACGTTCGGCCCATTCGGGAAATATGGGATGGCTGTGGCTCGAATTAGGAATTAGAAATTAGGAATTAGGAATTTTCCACCCACCCACGGTTGAACCACCAAGACACCAAGTCACCAAGATGTTCACGAAGAGATTCCTTGGTGTTTCCCTTCGTGTCTTGGTGCCTTCGTGGTTGCGACGGTTTGCGCTGACGCCTCGGTAGGCGCTGGTGTCTGGTCATCGGTCGACTCACCTTGGCCATGCCGCTGTTGCGCCGCCTGCCCGCTGCCCCTGCCACTGCCGCGGTCGCTGCCTTCTGAATCTGCAGCTGTCACTGCCGTCTGCTGCTGTCGCTGCACACCGATCCTGGCCACTGCCGCTGTCAGTCGGACGCGGACTCGGACGCGGACTCGGACGCGGGTCTCACCGATTTCCGCATCCCATGCAATTCCGGATGAGCCAAACGTTCGAACGTGGAACGTTCAAACGTTCGAACGATATGAAGCGCCCCAGTCGTATGCGACGGCGGGGCACAAAAAAGCCCGCCGGACGGCGGGCTTTGAATCGCGACGATAGTGTCCCGACTTCGACGACTACTGCTCCTTGAGGGCGGCCAACAGCTCGAGCATCGCCTTCTTGCCGTCGGAGAAGAACATGAGGGTGTTCTCGGCCGCGAACAGGGGGTTGGGGATGCCCGCAAACCCCGGGCTCAGGCTGCGTTTGACGATGACCACGGTCCGCGCCTTGTCGACGTCGATGATGGGCATGCCCGCGATCGGGCTCTTGGGGTCGGTGCGCGCCACCGGGTTGACCACGTCGTTGGCACCCACGACGATGGCGACATCGACCTGTCCCATGGTCGGGTTGATCTCGTCCATCTCGATCAGCTTGTCGTAGGGTACGTCGGCCTCGGCCAGGAGCACGTTCATGTGTCCCGGCATGCGCCCTGCGACCGGGTGGATGGCGTACTCGACGGTGATGCCCTTGGCCTCGAGGAAGTTCGCGATGTCACGCACCGCGTGCTGCGCCTGCGACACTGCCATGCCGTAGCCAGGGACGATCACAACCCGCTGAGCGACGTCGAGGGTCATGGCAATCTCGTCGGCCGAGGCCGCCTTGACGGTCTTGTAGACCTCGTCGGCGTCGGGGGTGTCGGAGGTCGGGCCCATGGTGCCGAAGAGCACATTGGCGAGCGACCGGTTCATGGCCTTGCACATGATCTTGGTGAGGATGAGCCCGGACGCGCCGACCAGCGAGCCGGCGATGATGAGCACGGTGTTGTTGATGACGAAGCCGGTGGCCGCGGCGGCGAGGCCGGAGTAGGAATTCAGGAGCGCGATCACCACCGGCATGTCGGCGCCGCCGATCGACAGGGTCAGGACCACGCCGAGGACGCCGGCCACGCCGACCAGCACCCAGAACAGGGGCGCGTTCGACGGGTGCATCACCAGCAGCACGCCGAGCACGATCGAGACCACGGCGGTCAGGGCCTTGAGCAGGCCCATGCCCGGGAACCGGTCCTTCTTCATCAGCAGCAGGCCGGCGATCAGCAGGGCCGACGCGACGAAGCTCAGCGAAAGCACGCCGACGCCCAGGCTGAGGCCGTAGAGCGCGCCGCCGACCGCGACCGCGAGCGAGAAGCCGTACTTGACGACCTTCTGCCAGGGGTGGAGCTTCCACTTGACGCAGAGGAACTCGGCCAGCTTGCCGAAGGCCACGTAGGAGCCGAAGAAGGTCACCGAGCCGATGATCCCGGACAGCACCGTGGCGACCTTCATCTGCATGTCGCCGTCGGCCGCGGTCCCGCTGTTGACCGCGCTGAAGGTCGCGATCAGCGCCGAGCCCGCGACCAGCACCGAGGCGCCGCCGCCGAAGCCGTTGAAGAGTCCGACCATCTCGGGCATGGAGGTCATCTTGACCTTGAGCGCGGACACGGCGCCGATGACCGAGCCGATGGCGATGCCGAGGATGATGTAGGTCCAGTCCCACCTGCCGCTTGCGAGGGTGGCGACGATCGCGAGCAGCATGCCGAGGGCGCCGAGCTGGTTGCCGCGCACCGCGGTCCGCGGGTGGGCGAGCATCTTGAGGTCGAGGATGAAGAGTACCGCTGCGACGAGGTAGACGACGTTGATGAGGCTGTTCATGTTCATATCAAAACCCCGCCTACTTGCGCTGGAACATCTTGAGCATGCGGCCGGTGACGAGGAACCCGCCGACCACGTTGATGGTGGCGAAGATCACGCCCACGAAGGCCATGATCTTCGCGAGCTGATTGAACTGGGGATCGCTCTCGAGCACGCCGGCGAGGATCAGCGCGCCGATGATGGTGATCCCTGAAATGGCGTTGGAGCCTGACATCAGCGGGGTGTGCAGCGTCGGAGGCACCTTGGTGATGATCTCGAAGCCGACGAAGACCGCCAGCACGAAAACCGTGATGAGCATGACCAGATCCATGTCAGACACTCCCTTCGCTGGCGGCGCCCATGGCCTCGAGGACCCGCGGATGAACCACCTTGCCTCCCTGGGCGATCAATGTTCCGGCGGTGATCTCGTCCTCGGTGTCGATGACGAGCGCGCCGTCCTTGGTCAAGTGGAGGAGGAAGGTGGCGATGTTCTTGGCGTACATCTGGCTGGCGTGGTGAGGGATGGCGGCGGGGATGTTGATCGGGCCGACGATCTGCACGCCGTTGAAGTCGACGACCTCGCCGACCTTGGTGAGCTCGCAGTTGCCGCCGCGCTCGGCGGCGAGGTCGACGATGACCGAGCCCGAGCGCATGCCGGTGACCATCTCCTCGGTGACCAGGATCGGCGCCTTCTTGCCCGGGATCGCCGCGGTCGTGATGACGACGTCCGAGGCCGCGACGACCTTGACCATCATCTCGCGCTGCTTGCGATAGAAGTCCTCGCCGAGCTCCTTCGCGTAGCCGCCGGCGTCCTCGGCGCCCGTGGTCTCGAGCTCGAGCTCGACGAACTTGGCGCCGAGGCTCTGCACCTGCTCCTTGACCGCCGGCCGCACGTCGTAGGCCTCGACCAGCGCGCCGAGCTTCTTCGCCGTGGCGATGGCCTGCAGGCCGGCGACCCCGACCCCGACCACGAACACCTTGGCCGGCGCGAGCGTGCCGGCCGCGGTCATCATCATCGGGAACATCTTGGGCAGCGTGTTGGCGGCGATGAGGACCGCCTTGTAGCCGGCGATGGTAGCCATGGACGACAGCACGTCCATGCTCTGGGCGCGGGTGATGCGGGGCATCATCTCCATCGAGAACAGGGTCACTCCCTTGGCGGCCGTCGCCTTGTCGGCCTCGAACTCGGTCAGCGGTTCGCAGACCCCGATCACAGCCTGCCCGCTCCGCATCAACTCGAGGTCGGCAGCGCCCGCTTCGGGGTTGGCGCCGAGGCACCGCACCTGGGCGATGACGTCCGCCTGCCCGAAGACTTCGGACCGGGAGGCGACCACCTTGGCACCCTTCGCCGTGTAGTCGCTGTCGAGGAAGCCAGCGTCGGTGCCGGCCCCCCGTTCCACGATCACCTCGATGCCGGCCTTGGTCAGTTGGGGCAGCAAGGAGGGGACCATGGCGACCCGGGCCTCGTTCGGAAAGCTCTCTTTGACGATTCCGAGGATCATAGGCGTCCGTCCCTTCTTCCGCGGCCGACGACCTCGCGGTGCCTGCCGCTGGTTATGATGTCGGGGCCGGCGGTGGAGGAGCCCGCCTGGATCACCGCTGTCGCAGGATCCTACCATCTTCCTCAAGCGAGTGAAAGGACTCTTGAGACATTCTTCACAAGCTCGGATGGAGACTCAGAAGCAGCCGCACCGGAGGTCGTGGGAGCTTCGGCATGCTTGCGCCGCGGCGCACCGGGGTCCCGAGCGAGGATGAACCCAGCCTCCCGGGGCTCCATCCCTGCCCGGACTCAGGTTCAATGGCAGCGGCAGTGGCAGTTTCAGGGGCAGTGGCAGTGACAGGGTCAGACGGCAGCCGCAGTGGCAGAGGCAGAGTCAGAGCGCAGCGGCCGCGATAGGGGCAGCGAGCCGGCGGCGCGACCGCAGTATGGCCAAGCCGGGTCGACCATAATCAGACATCGTCGCCTTTCGAGGTGTCAGCGCGAACCGTCGCAACCACAAAGGCACCAAGACACCAAGAACATCACCAAGGATTCTCTTCGTGAACATC
>DATIVB010000496.1:0-3995 GCA_035466375.1 Chondromyces sp. | reverse complement strand
GGGTGGACCTTCGCCACTCCGAGCTCGTCCATGATCAGGGCGAGGTAGCGCGCGAACTCGGGGATCGAGTACGGCACGTCGTCCTTCGACGACTCCCCCTGGCCGGGGAAGTCGTAGAGGATGACGTCGTAGCCGTCCGTCAGCAGGGGCAGAAAGGAGTACCACGCCTTGGTGTGCATGGCGAGCCCATTGAGCAGGCACACCGCCTCGCGATCACCCGTGCCGAAGTACTCCCACCAGATCCGCTGACCGTCGATCTCCAGGTGACCGCTTCTATCAGGCGTGATTTCTGTAGCCACGTCAAGACTCCTCGCGAGTTTTGAGTTTTGAGTTATGAGTTTTGAGTTGTCCCCCGCCCGCCCCTTCGTATCCGGGGGGTAGGGTGGAACTCAAAACTGAGAACTCAAAACTGCTTTCTCAGGCTCGTTTCAACACAGTACAGACAGAGGCGCAGATCGGCCCCCCGATGTTGAAGGTCGCTGCCAGCCTGGGGTCCGGCACCTGGAGCTCGGCCGGCGCCTTGCCCTGCAGCTGCCACGCCGACCAGCCGATCATGGCGAGGCCGGTGGCGCCGACCGGATGGCCCTTGGCGATCAGGCCGCCCGAGGTGTTGATGCCGCACTCGCCCTTCGGGTCGGCCTTGCCTTCGGCCCAGTAACGGGCGCCCTGGCCGTACTCCGCCTTGCCGATGACCTCGGTGCCAATGGCGCCCATCACCGTGAAGCAGTCGTGGATCTCGGCCACGTTGACGTCGGCCGGGCTCGCGCCCGCCATCGCGTAGGCCGCGTTCATGGCGGCGTAGGCGCCCGCCGGCTTGAGGATGTCGCGCCCCGCCTTCATGAGCGGATCGGTGGCCTGGCCCCAGCCCGCGATCTCCACGCAGTCGGCCTTGGCGACGCCGAGCTTCGCGAGACCCTCCTCGGTGGCGAGGAGCAGGCCCGCGTAGCCGTCGGTGATCTGCGAGCAGTCGTAGGTCTTGAGCGGCAGTCCGTCGACGATGTAGCGGTTGCGGCCCGCGGCGGTCGCCGCCTCGTCGAGCGTCACCTGGATCTTCTGCATCTGGGCGTACGGGTTGTGGTTCCCGTTGGCGTACTCGCGCGACGAGATCTCGGCCAGATCGCGCTCACTGACCCCGTGCGCAGCCATGTAGTCGCGCATCACCTCGGCGAACAGGTGCGGGAAGACGTAGACCTTGCCCTCGCGCTCCTCCGGGTGCGAGAAGTAGCCCAGCACCTTGCCGATCAGGGCGCCGTCCATCTTGCCCTCGGCGTCGCGCATCTTCTCGAAGCCGACCGCGATGCCCACCTCGCCGAGGCCCATCTGCAGCTTGCCGATGGCGCTCAGCACCGCCTGGCCGCCGCTCGCACACGCGTTCTCCACCGCCTCGATGGGCTTGGCGCCGAGGCCCGGCACCATGGCCACCAGGCCGGAAAGCAGGCCCTGCTCGTTCAACGAGAAGTTGCAGGTCGCGCCCACTGAGCCGACGTCGACGGCTTTCGGTTCGACCCCGATCTCGGCACACGTCTCGGTGACCGAGTTGGCGATGATCTGCGGCACCGTCATGTCGAACAGCTTGCCGAACTTGGATTGGTGATACGCGGCGATGTAGACCTTCTTCATGTGTCCTCCCAGGATTTTGTTCCGATGCCCATGACCCTCATGGGTGGGTGGGCGGCATTCCTAATTCCGAATTCCGAATTCCTAATTCTCCTCTTGCTTCTTCCACCTCTCCACCAGCTTCCCCTTCACCACCTTTCCGTACGGCGTCCGGGGCAGCTGCTCGAGCACGTGGAACTCCTTGGGGATCTTGTAGCGTGCCAGACGCACCCCGCAGAACGCGGCGAGCTCGCCTGGCTCCACGTCCTCCCCGGGGGCGGGCACCACGAAGGCCACGCCGACCTCGCCCCAGGTGTCGTGCGGCACGCCAGCAACCGCCGCGTCCGCCAGCGCCGGGTGCTGCAGGAGCACGTTCTCGATCTCGGCCGGGTAGACGTTGACGCCGCCGGAGATGAACATGTCCTTGGCGCGGCCGGCGATGGAGAAGAAGCCGTCGGCGTCGCGGCAGGCCATGTCGCCGGTGTGGAACCAGCCGTCCTTGTCGCGCGACTCGGCGGTCGCCTGCGGGTTGTTCCAGTAGCCCGCCGAGACGTGCGGCCCCCGGAAGCACAGCTCGCCGACCTCGTCCGGCGGCAGCTCCTTGCCGTCGGGGCCCATGACCCGCGCCTCGGTGAACATCAACGGCCGGCCGATCGAGCCGGCCTTGGCCCACGCCTCCTCGTCGGACATGGCGAAGCAGTTGACGCCGACCTCGGTCAGCCCGTAGCCCTGCCGCAAAACGACCCCGCGCTCGCGGTAAACCGACACCAGGTGCCGCGGCAGCGGCGCCCCACCGGAAATGAACCAGCGTACGCGGCCGAGGTCGGCGGTCTGGAACTCCGGCGCCTCGGCCAGCATCTTCCAGATCGTCGGCACGCCCAGCACCACCGTGCAGCGCTCCGCCTCGATGGTCCGCCACACCTCGGAGGCCTCGAAATCGCGGTGCAGCACGATGGTGCCGCCGGCGAGAAGGATCGGCGTCAGGAAGGCGCCGAGGCCGCCGGCGTGGTAAAGCGGGGTGAAGATCGGGCTGACGTCGCTTTCGCTCAGCTGCCAGCAGACCACAGTGTTGTAGGCGTTCCAGGCCACCATGCGATGCGGGGTGATCACGCCCTTCGGCTTGCCGGTGGTGCCCGAGGTGTAGAGCAGGCAGTAGGGGTCCTCGGGCCCGCACACCGCAGGGACGTAATCGCCCTGCCCGAAACGCTCCTGGAGCCGGGCCCAGGACGCGGCCTCGAGGCCGGCGCCCTCGTCGAGCGCCACCAGCCGCCCGAGATCCGCGAGCCCGGCCAGCTCCCGCACGGTGGCCAGGTGCTCGTCGCCGAAGACCAGCGCCGACAGGCCGCAGTCGGCCGCAATCACCGCCAGCTCCGCCGCCGTCAGACGGGTGCCCAGCGGCACGAGAATGACGCCCGACTTGCCTGCGGCGAAGAACGCGTCGAGGAGCTCGAGGCGGTTCGCCGCCAGGATGCCGATGCGGTCGCCCGGCTTGAGTCCGAGGCCGTAGAGCCAGGTCCGGGCGCAGGCCGCAGCACGCAGGTTCGCCTCGCGGTAGCTCAGACGCGCGCCGCTCTGGATATCGACGATCGCGGTGCGGTCGGGCGACAGCCGGGCGCGCTGGCCGATGATGTCGCCGCAGATCACGGCATCGTCTCCTCCGCCTCCTCCTCCCCGCCGGCCGGCGGCTCGACCGGGGCCTGGGCGAGGGCCTGCTGCAGCGCCTCCAGGGTCTCGCCGGGGCACTCGCGCTGCGGCACGTGGCCGCAGCCGTGCACGGTGTGGAGCCTGGCCCGCGGCAGTCCGTCGAGCAGGCGCTGCGCGTACTCCAGCGTCATCAGACCGTCGGCGTCGCCCCACACCAGCTCCACCGGCACCTCGATCTCGTCGAGGCGTCCGTCGAGGAGGAAGGCCTCCATCTCGCCGGCGGTCTGCGCCAGCCTGCCGGCCGGACCGACCCGGGCGTGGCGGATCACGTCGTCGAGCACGAAGTCGGGGATCGGCGGCGTCGCCGGCCCCATCAGGGCCTTCATGGTCGCGCGGGCCTCCTCCCGGGTGGTCGGGAACAGATTGACCTGCGGGTTGTCCTCGCGGATCGGGCCGCCGTTGACCGCCACCACCCGCTCGACCCGCTCCGGGTGTTGGTGAGCGTAGAGCATGGCGACCCACGCGCCGAGGGAGTTGCCCACCAGGATCGCCGGCTCACCCGCGCACGGGCCCTCCATGACGGCCTCGAGACCCGCCAGCACCTGGCCGACGCCGAGGGGTCCGCTGCGCGGGTCGCTCTTCCAGTGGCCCGGCAGGTCGGGGATCGTCACCTGGTACTCCTCGACCAGCGGCGGCACCATCCGCGCCCACGCGCCGGCCTGGTCGCCGGCCCCGTGCAGCAGCACCATGCACGG
>DATIVB010000495.1:0-3775 GCA_035466375.1 Chondromyces sp. | reverse complement strand
CGCCCCTCCCCCACCGCCGAACGCCTCGCCGAAGTTCTCGCCGCGCACCTCACCCCGCAGTGCGCCGCACTCGGCGGCACCCTGCTCGAGGTCAGCGTCTGGGAGGGCGGGGAGAACCGGGTCGATCTCCATCTCGACGAGCGCGGCTCTTAGGACGTTCAGCTCCTTCGGAATCACATGGGATGAAGGCATGGGATTCGACCCGTGTTCGTCTCCGTGCCCGGATTCAGCTTCAGTGACAGTGGCAGATGACAGTGACAGTCTCAGAGGCAGTCTCAGAGGCAGTCTCAGTGACAGTTTCAGCGCCAGTTTCAGTGTCAGAGGGCAGCGACCGCGGCAGCCACCGTGGCAGCAAACGGTGCAGCGAGCAGGCGGCGCGACCGCGGCATGGCCACCTCCGGGTCGTTCAGATCCGCGGATAGCCGGTGGGGCAGCCGGAGTCAAGGGCAAGCCGGGCCCGGGGCCCGGTGCGACGCACCCTTGACTCCGGCTGCCCCACCGGCATTGAGGAGACGGCATGAACGACCCGGAGGTGACCATGCTCGACGCTCTCACGACAACCGACCTCGTTGCCCACTCGAAGGCACTGGAAGCCGCAGGCACTGCGATCAAGCTCGTAATGAGGGTGCCGACGCCCATGAAGTCGATCGCCGATCAGGTGATCCGCTCGGCCAGCTCCGTGCCCGCCAATATCGCCGAGGGGCAGGGCCGGTCCGGACGGGACCGGCAGCACTTCTGGCGGATCGCCTACGCCTCGGCCAAGGAGGTTGACAGCCATCTCCGGCTGCTGGCTCACGCCGGAGTCGTTGATGGAGCTGGCACTGAGACCGTGCTGGCCACCTTCGACGAGGTCCGCGCCATGACCTGGCGGCTGCTCAACCCAAGGGGATGATCCGGGTTGTGCTCGCACACCCACGAGGACGCTCTCGCTGTCCTCTGCCGCTGCCACTGCCCGGGAAGCTGTGGACCCCGTGGACCTGCACCGCTGCATGCTCAGCGGGTGGGAGGGTGGAAATCCGAAATTCGAAATCCGAATTCCGATATGGGCGGGCGGGCGGCATTCCGAATTCCGAATTCCGAATTCCGAATTCGACTGTTGCCCATCCCACGTTTTCCAGATGAGCCGAACGTTTGAACGTTCAACGTTCGAACGTTGGAGATACGGAGCCGACGTCAGTTTTGAGTTTTGAGTTTTGAGTTCCCACCCGCCCACTGGCTGTGATTTCGAATTTCGAATTTCGAATTTCGAATTTCCGCCCACCCTCCATCGGCAGCAGCTCGTCGACGTCCGAAGCGCCAGTTCAAACACCTCCGGCCCTCGGAAAGCCGTTGTGCGCCGCGCACGACGGCTTTCCGAGGGTGGGCGGGCGGGGGGCGGGGGCGGGACGTTCATCGACGAGTCGCTCCAAGAGGTGCCCGCCGGCGCGCCGTAGGCGCGCGGCGGCCGGGATCGGGGCGGCCAACGACCGTCCGCGGTCGGAGGACGCACCGATCCCGGACGCCGGCCGCGGACCCGGTCCGCGGCCGGCGGGCCCGCGCCGAATAGAACGTCCGCCCTCAGGCTTCGAGCGACTTGGCGACCAGCTCGATGACGTCGTAGGTCACGACCCCCGTGCGCTCGAGCTCGTTCTGGGCGTCCGACAGCATGGCCCAGCAGTAGGGGCACGCCACCGCCACGTTGGACGTTCCGCTCGCCTCGAGCTGGACGAAGCGCGTCTGGTTGATGCGCTCGCCGATCTTCTCCTCGAGCCACATGCGGCCGCCGCCGGCGCCGCAGCACATGGCGGTCTCACGGTGCAGCTCGGCTTCACGCACCTTCATCCCGGGGATCGCCTTGAGCAGGAAGCGCGGGGCGTCGTACTCGCCGTTGGTGCGCCCGAGGTAGCAGGGATCGTGATACGCCAGGTCGAGGTCAAGGCTGCCCTTGAGCTTCACTTTTCCCCTGCGCACCAGGTCCGCCACCAGCTGCGTGCCGTGGACCACCTCGTAGTGGCCGCCGAACTCCGGGTACTCGTGGGCCAGGGTGTTGTATACGTGCGGGCAGTTGGTGACGATTTTTTTCACCCCGTAGCCGTTCATGGTCTCGACGTTCTGCTGCGCCAGCATCTGGAACAGATACTCGTTGCCGAGCCTCCTGGCCGCGTCGCCGGAGGAGACCTCCTCGGGGCCGAGAATGGCGATCTTGACGCCGGCGGCCTGCAGAATCCTCACCAGCGCTTGCGAAACCTTCTTGCCGTGGTCGTCGTAGCTGCCCGGCGAGCCGACGAAGAAGAGGTACTCGAAGTCGCCGCCGGCCTCGGCCGCCAGCGGCACGCCGAGCCCGGACGCCCAGTCGCCGCGCTGCTCCGCGGGCAGCTGCCACGGGTTGCCGTTGACCTCGTAGCCGCGGAACGCCGGCTGCGCCTCCTCGGGGAACTCCGCCTTCTCGAGCACCAGGTTGCGGCGCATCTCCACCAGCTTGTCGACGTAGGTGATGTCCAGCGGGCAGCCGCGCTCGCACCAGCGGCAGGTGGTGCAGGCCCAGATCACCTCGGGGTCGACCACCACCGGCACCAGCTCCTGCTCCGAGCTGCCAGCCCCCTCTCCGGGAGCACCCAGGAGAGAGGACTGCTCGCGGTAGAGCTGGTCACGGACGCTCTTCAGGTACAGCACCGGCTGCAGCGGTTTGTGGGTGATGGTGGTGGGGCAGAACTCGCGGCAGCGCCCGCACTCGGTGCAGGTGTACATGTCGAGCATCTGCTTCCAGGTGAAATCGGTCACCGTGGCGATGCCGAAACGGGTGTCCTCCTCGATGTTCTCCAGGTCCATGCCCGGCAGCTTGCCCGCCGGCTCGAGCTTGGCGAAGAACGAGTTGAAGAGCGAGGTGTAGACGTGGAAGTGCTTGGAGTAGGGCAGCTCGTTGGCGAAGGCGAAGAGCGTGATGAGGTGGATCCACCAGTTGACGCCGTAGACGGTCTGCAACGCCTCCTGACTCATTCCCGCCAGGGCGCCGCCGACCAGGGTCGAGATCGGGAGGAAGGACCCGCCGATGTCGCCGGCCGCGATCCGGGCGCCTTCCGCCCCGAGGTCGGTGATCATCAGAATCGCGATGAGCCCGATCACCAGCCAGGCGCCGAAGCTCTGGACCACCCGCTCCTTGCGCTGGACGCCGCGCCGCCAGACGGCGAAGGCCAGGCCCACCAGCACCAGCAGCTCGAAGATGTCCTTGGAGAAGAGGTAGGCATGGCCCACGGGCGTGTGCAGAAGGGGCAGCTCCCAGCCCGCGAACAGGCCCTCGAGGACCATCGCCACGGTGCGCAGGCTGACCACCAGGAAACCGTAGAAGATGAACAGGTGGTAGAGCCCGGCGAAGGGGTCGTCGAACATGCGCTTCTGCCCTATGGCGTAAACCATCATGTGCTTGAAGCGCTCGCCGAGCCTTTCGAAGCGGTTGTCCGGCCGGCCCGTCTTCAGAAGTTGGAAGCGCCGGCTCAGCGAGAATACGACCCCGCCGACCCCGATGATGGTCAGAATCCAGAACCAGACGACCCCCGAAATGCCGAGCAACGTCCCCGCGGTGGCGTGATGCATGACCCCTCCCCCTCAACGATCAAACGCCGTCGTGCGCAACCGGCGGCGTGCCTGAACCTCTGTGGATATTGAGCTTCGCTCGCAGAACGACGCAGTGCGGCAAACCATCGGGGGGAGTATAGCCGGGCGGGAATCGAATGAGGAATTCGGACTTACGAATTCGCAATTCGGAGTGCCCGCCCGCCCGCCGATTTCGGATTTGGGA
>DATIVB010000494.1:0-2635 GCA_035466375.1 Chondromyces sp. | reverse complement strand
GACGGCGCCCTGGTGTGGCCCGAGACCCCCGGGCACTTCGCCGAAAGCGTACCCGAGCTGCTCGACCTCGGCGTCCAGATCATCGGCGGCTGCTGCGGCACCGGCCCCGAGCACGTGCGCGCAGTTCGCGCAGCGGTGGATGCCCACCGCCAAACGAATTGCAGGTGAGGGGCTGCTGATGAATCCGGCCCGCCAAGAGGTTCGCAAGAAGACGAGGATCTCCGACAAACGCGGTTTGTTCATCGCGCTCGGCATCGCGGTGATGGGGCTCGTCGCGCGCTTGTCGGGTATCTCGGAGTGGTGGTTGAACCCGGACGAAGGCATCTACTACTCGATGCTGACGTGGGAGGAAGCCGCACCCTTCCTGCAAGAGATGATGGGGAATGCTCACCCACCGCTTTACTATCTCGCGACCCGGGTGTTCGGTTTCCTGACCACTGATTTCGTCGTCATTCGTGGGTTCTCGGTTGTCCTCGGCACGGCGGCGATTTTCGCGGCGTGGCTCGCCGGACGAGAACTGGCGTCGCCCCACGGGTTCGGGAATCTCGCGGGCCTCGTCGCAGCCGTGCTGGTTGCCGTGTCTCCCGGCGCCATCGTGATGTCGCAACTGATTCGACCGTACATGATGCAGCTCACGTTGGTCCTGTTGGCCTTCTTCTTCCTGCTGCGTGCACTGAGAAACACCGGTCGTGGCAGCTTCCTCTGGTACAGCGCATTCCTTTCGCTCGCGATCGGCACTCACTACAGCTCGGTTCTGGTGATGGGCGTTTTCGCAGTCGTCATTCTCTGTCAACTGATCAGCTCGGGCATCAGCCGCGGACGGCTGATCCGGTTGTTCGCGGCCCATCTGCCACCTGGGCTGATCTTCGTCGGCCTGTACCTCCTCCACCTCCGACCGCACCTGATCGGAAGTGCCCTGGCCGCCGAGGCGCTGGAGGGCTGGCTCGGCCCGCAGATGATCGATTCGGTTGGGGATGCCGCGCACCACTTCCTCGGCTTCGCCGTCTACTGGTTCGGCCCATGGCTCGCGATTCCGGCGACGGTCTTGTGGATTGCAGGGCTCGGGCTTTCGTTGCGGGCCGGATCCAGCATCGCTCTCGCGATGAATCTCTCCGCTGTCGGGATCGCCGTCATTGCAGCAGCTGCAGGGCTGTATCCGTTCGGCGCATGCCGCCACACGGCGTGGCTTGTCGGGTTTTTTTCGATTGCTGTCGGGTGTTCCTGGGCACAGATCTGGACTCTGCTGCCGCGGCTGAGGGTTGTCGTGGTTGCTGTAACCGTCGTTCTTGCGCTCGTAGGGCAGCACGTCGCGAGGTTTGAGGGGATTGGAGGTCAGTTCTTTTTTCCCGCCCAGGAGAGGGTCTTGAAAAGGAGCGATGTGAAGAGAATTCGGGAGGCTCTTACGGACACGGCGGGTCCCGAACCCGTCCTCATGAGCCTCCAGAGCTATTACCTCCTGCTGCCCTTCTACGTCGAGGGGCGGAGCTCCTCGGATTTCTCGACAGAAGCGCCGTTCTTCAGCTTCTCCTGGAACTCGCACACGGTTGTTGTCGTCCGATCGTGGAACCTCTCGACACACCCGGATGCGATCGGTGAACCGAATCATCTGTACACCTTTGCAGAGAGCATCGATCGACTCATGCCGGAGCTCCGACTTGCGGAGCAACACCAGGCCTTTGTGGTTTTCGGGGGTTGGGCGTCGGAGAACCCGGGGTTGCTGCTGCGCGCTGATCAGAGCTTGCCGCCAAGCGACAGACTCATAACTCGTCACGTCCAGGTGCCCGGTCTGACCCTGTTTGTCATGGACATCGCTCGTTACAGGGTCCTGATGCGAGAGCTGATCGAAAGGAGAGGCCGCGGACTGTGAACATGGGTTGCTTGTGAGTGTTCACTGACCGCCCGTTGTGAGCTCACGTATCATCACGGCGCCGAGCACCGCGTGCGGAACACCAAGCAACAACGCTGAACGAAGTGAATACGGGGGATCTGCCCGGGTCTCCGGAGGTGCCACCGCAGTCCTGTGGTTGTCCGCGGCACCACCGAACTTCCCATCCGGGCATCGATACGGTCGTCGACACGTACCCGCCGGTGGGCCTCCCCAGTCTTCAATCGGCGTTTCCGGCAGTCGCAGTTGCGGCGAGCGCCTCGTCCAGCATCTTGATCAGGGTCTCTCGGTCGAAGGTGTAGGTCTGGCCTTGGTTGAGCTGGACCATTTCCTCCATCGCCTTGCCGATGGTGATCTCCGCCTGCCGGAGGTTGGGCACCACCATGTAGCGCATCTTCGGATTCTCGTCGAAAAGGGCGTGGTACACGGCCTCCGCGACCTCCTGGGGATCCTTCTGGGGTGTTTCGCCGACGCGGTCCATCATCGCCTGCATCTCGGCCTGAAAGGCAGAGCCCTCGAAATCGACTCCTTTGGCCTGCATTCGATTCTTGAGCGTCTTGCCGATCTCGGACTCGTAGTTCCCGGGCTCGATCACGCTGACCTTGACACCGAAGCGCTCCATCTCCCGCGCCAGGGAATCGGAGTAGGCCTCGATGGCGTGCTTGCTCATGCTGTAGGGCCCGAAGAGCGTGCCGGAGAGAATTCCCGAAATCGAGGAGATCGTCGTGATTCGCCCCTTCGACGCGATGA
>DATIVB010000493.1:0-14518 GCA_035466375.1 Chondromyces sp. | reverse complement strand
CGAGGGTCAGTAGCCCTCTTGCCAGGCTCGGGACCGATGCCTAAGATGTGCCTGTTGCGTGATGCCGAAGTGGCGGAATTGGTAGACGCGCACGGTTGAGGGCCGTGTGGAGCGATCCGTGCCGGTTCGAGTCCGGCCTTCGGCACCATTCATTTTTCAAAGGCCCCGCGGTTTCCCGCGGGGCCTTTGAAAAATGAGCTCGCCACCTTGCCCCGGCGTCCCGGGCGGACGGTCGGCCATTCCTAATTCCTAATTCCTAATTCCTAATTCACCTGCGGTGTCCTACCCCCGATCGCGCACCTTCGCCCAGGTGTCGCGCAGGGTGACGGTGCGGTTGAGGACCGGGAGCTCCGGCGTCGAGTCGGGGTCGAGGCAGAAGTAGCCGAGGCGCTCGAGCTGGATGCGGTCGCCGGCCGCAAGCCCGGCGACGCTCGGCTCGAGGCGGGCGTTGTCCACGACCTCCAGCGAGTGCGGGTTGAGGTCGTCGACGAAGTCGCCGTCGGCGCCGGGGTCGGGGCGGTTGAAGAGGTGGTCGTACAACCGCACCTCGGCCCGTACCGCGTGTGCCGCCGACACCCAGTGCAGGGTGGCCTTGACCTTGCGGCCGTCGGGCGCGTCGCCGCCGCGGGTCGCGGGGTCGTAGGTGCAGCGCAGCTCCACCACCTCGCCCGCCGCGTCGGTGACCGCCTCGCGGCAGGTGATGAAGTAGGCGTAGCGGAGCCGCACCTCGCGCCCCGGCGCGAGCCGGAAGAACTTGGCCGGCGGCTCGAGCATGAAGTCGTCGGCCTCGATGTAGAGCTCGCGCGCGAACGGCACCCGGCGGGAGCCGGCGCCGGGTTCCTCGGGATTGTTGACCGCCTCGAGCTCCTCGCTCCCACCCTCGGGGTAGTTCTCGATCACCACCTTGAGCGGCTTGAGCACCCCCATCCGGCGCTCGGCGCTGCGGTTGAGCTCGGTGCGCACGCAGTGCTCGAGCAGCGCGAGGTCGACGACGCTGTTGCGCTTGGCGACACCGACCCGCTCCGCGAAGTCGCGCAGCGCCTGCGGCGGGTAGCCGCGGCGGCGGATGCCGGAGATGGTGGGCATGCGCGGGTCGTCCCAAGAGCTGACGTGGCCTTCGTTGACCAGCCGCAGCAGGCGCCGCTTGGAGAGCACCGTGTAGTTGAGGTTGAGGCGCGCGAACTCGATCTGGCGCGGCTTCGACGGCACCGGCAGGTGGTCCACGAGCCAGTCGTAGAGCGGCCGGTGGTCCTCGAACTCGAGGGTGCAGAGGCTGTGGGTGATGTGCTCGATGGCATCCGACTGCCCGTGCGCGTAGTCGTAGGTGGGGTAGAGGCACCACTGATCGCCGGTGCGCGGGTGGGCGGCGTGGAGGATGCGGTAGAGCACCGGATCGCGCAGGTTGATGTTGCCCGCCGCCATGTCGATCTTCGCCCGCAGCACCTTCGCGCCGTCGGGGAACTCGCCGGCCCGCATGGCGCGCAGGAGGCGCAGGTTCTCGGCCACCTCGCGGTCGCGCCATGGGCTCGGCGTGCCGGGCTCGGTGAGGGTGCCGCGGTGGGCGCGGATCTCGTCTGCGGAAAGATCGTCCACGTAGGCCAGGCCGGCCTCGACGAGGTGCTCGGCCCAGCTGTAGAGCTGCTCGAAGTAGTCGGAGGCGAAATAGAGGTGCTCGCCCCAGTCGAAGCCGAGCCAGCGCACGTCCTGCATGATGGCCTCGATGTACTCGTGCTCCTCCTTGATGGGGTTGGTGTCGTCGAAGCGCAGGTGGCAGCGGCCGCCGAACTCCTCGGCGACACCGAAGTTGAGCGAGATCGATTTGACGTGGCCGAGGTGGAGGTATCCGTTGGGCTCGGGCGGGAAGCGGGTGACGACGCTTCGGTGGCGACCGCGTGCGAGGTCCTCGCGGATGATCTCGCGGATGAAGTCCTGGCGCGCGGCGTCGGGCTGCTCGTCGGCCATCGTCTCTCCCGTCAGCCGCCGGAAGCCGGGCGGTCGGCCTTCATGGTCTTGAGGAGCTCGGCAGCCCGGCGCAGGCGGCGCCGGCAGCGCTCCTTGCCGAGGACCTCCATGGTCTCGAACAGGGGCGGCGTCGCGGTGCGGCCGGTGACGGCCACGCGGACCGGCATGAAGAGCTCCTTGGTGCTCCACCCGGAAGCCTCGAGAAATGCGCGCAGAGCGCCCTCGATGGCCTCCGCCTTCCAGTCGAGCATCGGGTCGAGGTGGTCTTCGAGGAGGGTGCGCAGCGCCTTGGCGGTCTCGACCGGAGAGCGGCCGGCGGCGACCAGCTTCGGCATCGCCTGCGGCGCGTACTCGACCTCGCCGGCGAAGAAGAAGCCGGCGTAGGGCACGAAGTCGGCGAGGGTGTCGACGCGCTCCTGGACCAGGGGCACGATGCGGCGCAGGTACTCCGCAGCCAGGGGCCCGTCCACCAGCCGCGCCAGCAGCCCGTCCGCATCGAGGTCCCGGATGTACTTGCCGTTGAGCCAGTTGAGCTTCTCGAGGTCGAACACGGGCCCGCCGAGGCTGATGTCTGAAAGGCGCAGAGCGGACGTAAACTCGTCGCGGCTGAACTGGTCGCGCTCGTCGGGCATGGTCCAGCCCATCAGCGCGAGGTAGTTGAGCAGCGCCTCGGGCAGGATGCCGGCGCTGCGGTAGTGCTCGAGGCTGACCGGGTTCTTGCGCTTGGAGATCTTGGAGCGGTCGGCGTTGCGCAGCAGGGGCAGGTGGCAGAAGACCGGCAGCTCCCAGCCGAAGGCCTCGTACAGGCGCACGTGCTTGGGCAGCGACGAGATCCACTCCTCGGCGCGGATCACGTGGCTGATCTGCATGAGGTGGTCGTCGACCACGTTCGCCAGGTGGTAGGTCGGGAGGCCGTCCGACTTGAGCAGCACCTGGTCGTCGACCTGGGCGTTGGCGATCGTGATGGCGCCGCGCAGGAGGTCGACCGCGGTGGTCTCGCCGTCTGTCGGCATCGCCAGCCGGACCACGTGCTCCTCGCCCGCGGCGCAGCGCCGCCGCGCCTCGTCGGGAGCGAGCGCCCGGCAGCGGCGGTCGTAGCCGAGCGGCGCCTTGGCCGCCTTCTGCTCGGCGCGGAGCTCGTCGAGGCGCTCGCGGGTGCAGAAGCACGGGTAGGCGTGGCCCCCGGCGATGAGCCGTTCCACGTGCTCGCGGTAGAGCGACGAGCGCTCGCTCTGCCGGTAGGGCCCGAACGGCCCGCCGACGTCGGGCCCCTCGTCCCACTCGAGCCCCAGCCAGCGCAGCGACGCGAGGATCATGGCTTCGCTCGCGGCCGTGCTGCGGGCGCGGTCGGTGTCCTCGATCCGGAGGACGAAGCTGCCGTTATTCTGGCGGGCGAAGGCGAGGTTGAAGAGCGCCACATAGGCCGTGCCCACGTGCGGGTCGCCCGTGGGGCTGGGCGCGATGCGGGTCCTCACCTTCTGGGTCATCGGGCGTCTCCGAAAAACGCCGCCGGTGGGCGGCGTGGGATCTCGCTGGCGGAGAGGGCGGGATTCGAACCCGCGGTCCAGGTAACCCCGGACAACTGCTTAGCAGGCAGCCCTGATCGACCACTCCAGCACCTCTCCGCACCGGAGGCGGTATTGTACGTGCCCCGGAATCGACTGTAAAGTTGTGATGCCCGGAGGGATGGCCGAGTGGTCGAAGGCGGCGGTCTTGAAAACCGCTGAGGTTCACGCCTCCGTGGGTTCGAATCCCACTCCCTCCGCCAGCAATTCAGCCGTTGACCGCGAGCGGTCAACGGCTGAATTGCAGCTAATAGCCGCCGAGGTTGCCCTTGATCTCGGGCAGGGCGCCGACGCCCTTGAGCCCGATCACGATCAGGAACTCGCGGGTCGGAAAGGCGCCGATCCGGGTGTCGCGGTAGGTGGCGGAGATGTTCCAGCAGCTGCCCTGGTAGTTCAACCCGTAGCGCTGGTCCCCGAGCTCGGAGCGCACGATGTCGTACGCCACCTGCACCGAGAGGTCGAGCGGGAAGCCCGCCTTCCTGTAGGTCACGAGGCTCCGCAGCTGCGACGACAGGCGATCGCCGGAGCTGGGATTGAAGCTCTGGTACCAGGTCAGCATGGCCATGCCCATCCCGCCCCGCGCCGACGCCGCGAGCGAGGTCGATCGCAGGTTCCCGAACAGGTGATCGTAGGAGGCGCGGGCGTCGAAGCCGGTGCCGACGGTGGGGGTCAGCCGCAGCGCCAGCCCGAGGGCCGAGAGCTGGCTCGTGCGGGCGCCGTCGCCGAAGTTGAGGGGGGCGTCGAAGGAGTAGTCCTGGAAGAGCTCGAGCGAGCCCAGCTCGCGGGTGCCGATCCCCTCGCGGTCGCGGCCGAGGAACCGGTTGGCGAGCACGAATCGCACCAGATTGGCGTCCTGCGGCGTCGAGTCGACCTCGTCGAAGACCGGCAGCAGGGAGGTGTCGGTGGGCGTCGTCAGGTAGAGGTACTGGAGGCGGGGCTCGATGAGGTGCTTGATCTTGTCGAAGCGGCCGAGGCCGCCCTCGAAGACACGCGAGAACGACGGCCCGACCACGTCGACGCCGCCGGACGCGTAGAGGCGGTTGATGGGCTCGTCGACGAAGCTGATGCGGTCGGCGCCGTAACGTTGGGTGTAGTAGGTGGCCCTGCCGGCCAGTCTCGGCGTCACGGACAACCAGGGCGGGCTCGGCAGGGTGTAGGAGAGCGCCGGAAAGAGGTCGGCGCGGCCGTAGGAACCCGTCAGGGCGCCGCCGCGGTCGACCCGGAGGTAGCTCAGCGAGGAGATGAGGTTGAGGTAGAAAGGCGACCTGCCCAGCTGGGTCGAGCCGGAGCGCAGCTCGATCTCCGGCAGCTGGCTGAGCGTGACCTCGGTGGTGCTGAGAAAGGTCTGCCGGCGGTCGGCTCGCAGGTTGAGGGCGTAGGGCCCGAAGCTGCGGTTCAGATACGCGAAGGAGTAGAGGTCGCGGCGGGTCGTGGCGTCGAAGCTGCGGTCGAAGTCCTGCCAGAAGTCGATGTCCGACAGGCTCTCCACCTCGGCCAGCAGCTTGAAGCCCAGGAAGTCCTCCTGAACGTGGCGGCCGAAGACCTTCCAGTTCACGTCGTCGGTCTCGCGGTCGAGGATCGCGTACATGTCGATCTCGCCGAAGGCGCCCTGTACCGGCGCCCAGCGCCAGATATTGCCGAGCCCGAGGTAGCCGCCGGTGTAGAAGTCGCCGAAGACCGTGGTGTCGTAGCTGCGGCCGAGGGGTACGAACACCGGCAGCCCGATGTTGAAGCCGCGCCGGTTGGAATAGCCGAGACGCGGCATGAGCAGCCCCGGCGAACGTTCCTGCTTGATGGGCCACACCATGTACGGCAGGTAGAAAACCGGCACGCCCTGGACCTTCATGGCAACGCTCTTGAAGTGCCCGAGGCCCTCCTCCTCCACCATCGCCGAGCGCACCGTGAAGCTCCAGGGCGGGCGACCGTCGGTTGCGCAGGTGGTGAAGGTCGCGTGGTCGATCCGGTAGTGGGTCTCGTCGAGCTTCTCGATCTCGCGGCCGCTGAAGCTGTACATCGGGTCGACGAAGGCGGTGGCGTTGAAGAAGGTCCCGGTCTTGGTGTTGAGGTTGAAGCGCAGCTCGTCGGCGGTGAAGCGGCTGGGCCCGCGGTCGAGGATCACGTTGCCGCGGGCCACGATGTCTCCGCTCGACCGCTCGTACTCGAGCTCGTCGCAGCGGATCTCGAGGTCCTGGTAGAGCACCAGGACCTCGCCTTCGCCGCGCCAGATCTCCTCGGTCCCGGATTGGGTCTCGGCGGTCAGGACCACCCGGTCCTCGAGCTCCACGGCCGCCGCGGCCGAGGGGATCGACACCGCGAGCACGGCCAGGAACGAGCACCGCACGATGGATGCGATTCGCGTGTCGCGAAGGGTCATGAACCTCCCGCCCGGTGCTCCGGACCAGGCCCATTGTAGCGGGTCGCCGCAACGGCGATTTTGCGGCGGCACGTACAATGGGCCGGTGCGGTACCTCGGAGTGGACCCCGGCGGACAGCGGATGGGGCTGGCGGTGGCCGACGGCGCGACCGGCGTCGCCTCGCCGCTCGCGGTGGTCACGTACCAGGGCGTGGCGGAAGCGGCGCGGGCGATTGCGGCGGCCGCGATCGAGAACCGGGCGGCACTGGTGGTCGTGGGTCTTCCGAGCTTCGCAGACGGCAGCGAGTCCCCCGCGGCGCGGCGCAGCCGACGGCTCGCCGAGGCGCTGGGCGATCTCGGGCTCGAGGTCGCGCTGCAGTCGGAGTACCTGAGCACCGTCGAAGCGCGGGCGCGGGCGCGCGAGGCCGGGAGGCGGCCCGGGCTTCCCGTCGACGACCTCGCGGCGCAGGTGATTCTCGAGGAGTTTCTCGAGCGTCTCGCCGCAGCCGGTCGCGAGGCCTGAGGTGGCGGCTCGAGCGAGGTGGGTCGCGGCGGCCGGGCTCGCGCTCGTGCTGCTGGCGGGCGGGGCGGGCGCGTGGCTGTATCGGTCGCTCTGGGGCGTGCGCTCGACCGGGGTCGTGGCCCTCGAGATCGAGCGCGGCCGCAGCGCGGGCGAGATCCTGGAGGAGCTTCACGACGAGGGCTTGATCCCGTCGCCGCTCGCCGCGCAGCTCTACGTCCGCACCCGCGCCGGCGCGCGCGCCATGCACTTCGGTCGCTACCGGTTCCCCATCGGCTCACGGCCGGTGGACGTGCTCGAGTCGATCCTCGAAGGGAGGGTCGAGACCTTCGAGCTGACGGTCGTCGAGGGCAGCGATGCGGCGGCCATCGCGACCCTCTTCGTCGGCGCCGGAGTCGGCACTGCGGAGGAGTGGGAGCGGGTGATCGCCAATCCTTCGTGGGTGGCGCCCCAGTTCCCCGGGGCGCCATCGTTGGAGGGCTTCCTGTTCCCGGACACCTACCGCTTCGCCGCCGGGGTCGAGGCCCGCTTCGCCGCGCGCCACCTCGTGGATCGTTTTCTCTCTGTGTGGGAGGAAGAACGCGCGGCCGCGCCGCCCCTGTGGGGCGCTCCCCTGGAGGTCGTCACGCTGGCATCGCTGGTCGAAGCCGAGACCTCGCATGCTGCGGAGCGCGCGGAGATCGCAGGTGTCTTCGTCAACCGCCTGCGGCGGGGCATGCTGCTGCAGTGCGATCCGACGGTGGTCTACGCCTTGAAACGGCGCGGGGAGTGGCGCGACCGTCTGCTGCGCGTGCACTGGGCTGTCGACGATCCGTACAACACCTACCGCTATCCCGGCCTGCCGCCCGGCCCCATCAACTCGCCGGGTCGGGCGGCCCTGCGCGCCGCCGCCGCGCCGGCGTCGACGGCGCACCTGTACTTCGTCGCCCGCCCGGAGGGCGGCCACACGTTCTCGGCGACTCTCGCCGATCACAACCGGGCCGTCGCCCGCTTGCGCGCCGCACGGCGTTGACCGCGCGCGACCCGCGGTGGTAGCTTCAGCACAAAGGAGCACCCATGGTGGAGCGCTACCGACTCTTCGCGTCGCACCTGCTGTTCAAAGAGGAGGCCGGCGACGCGCTGGGGCATGTGTATCGTGCCGGGGAGCTCGACCGCGGCGGGTTGCGCCGCACCGTCTGGCTGAGGGTGTTCGACCACCCCGCGCTCGCGGACGCCGAGCTCGAGGCCGGCTTCGAGCGTGCGCGCAAGATCTCCGAGGCGGTGCAGTCGAACAACGTCGCCGGCGGCGCCCGCTGCGTCGTCGACGACGGCGTAGTGGGGCTCGCGCACGACTATATGGCCTCGAAGCCCCTGAGCCTGGTCTTCGACCGGGTCGCTGCCGAGGGTTTCCCGATTCCGGTGGACAACGCCCTGCTGATCGTCGAGAAGATCGCGCTCGCCCTCGCCGCCGCACTGACCGCCGAGGTCGATGGCGAGCGGGTGGTGCACGGTTTCCTGCAGCCGGGCCTGGTTTTCGTCACCTACGACGGCGAGTGTGTGGTGGCCGGCTTCGGGCTCGGACACGCGTTGTTGGCGGCCACCGGCGACGATGACGGCGCGGCCGCCGTCCACCCCTACATCGCCCCCGAGGTCCTCGGCTCACGCACCCCGAGCCGCCACGGCGACGTCTACTCGCTGGGCGCGATCCTCTTCCAGTTGCTCACCGGCGCGCCGCTGCCCGCCGATCCCGGACAACGCCGGCAGGCGATCGAAGCCGCCACCATGGCCTATGACGAGGAGGCCATTCCGGACGACATCCGGAGCCTCCTGGCGCGCTCGCTCGGCGAGCGTCCGCAGGACCGGTTCAGCTCGGCGTCGGATTTCAAGAAGGAGCTCGACCGGCTGCTGTACGGGGGCGCCTACAGCCCGACCACCTTCAACCTCGCGCTGTTCATGGATCGGCTCTTCCGCAGCGACTCCGAGGAGGACGAGCGCCAGCGCGCGAAGGAGCAGACCCTCGACGTGACGCCGTACCTCGCGCCGCCGGTCGAGCCGCCGCCGGAGCAGGTCCTCGAGCTCGACGACGAGCCCGTGCGAGCGAGCCGGCGCGCTCTCTACCTCGGGCTCGGCGGCGCCGCGGCGGTGGTGGTGGTGGCCGCGATCGTGTTCGTTGCCGGGCGCGGCCCGCAAGGACCGCCGCCGACGCCGACCCCCACGGCCGCCGAGATCGCGGCCCAGCGCCAGGCACAGGAAGACGCGATGCGGACTCTCGCCCAGTCCCTGGTGCAGGAAATGATGGCGGAAAAGGAAGCGGACATCCGCGCGGAGCTGACCGCCCGGCAGGCCAAGATCGAGGAGCTCCAACGCCGGCTTCGAGCCAGCGAGGAGCAGGCGCAGCAGGGCCGGCTCGACGAGGAGGCCCGGCGCCAACGCGAAGTTCTCGAGCGCGAGATCGCCGCCGAGGAGGAAACTCAGCGCGAGCGGGAAGCGGTGCTCGCGGCGGAGCGGAGGCGCGCCGACGAGGCGGCGCGGCAGCAGCTCGCCGCCGAGGGCGGCCCGGGCCCGGCCCTCGCAGCGGACGAGTCGCTCGCGGCGCCCGAGCGTCTGGGTCCGCCCACCGTGCCGCCGGGCGCGGCCGATAGTGCGGCGGCGGGGGCTGCGCCGGGCGTCGCGCGACCCGCGCCGACGGCGGTGCCGGCTTCCCCGACGCCGGCTCCCGAGACGCCCGTACCGACGCCCACCGCCGTGCCCTCGCCCGCCGTCGTCCGCGGCGCCTTCGTCGAGCCTTCCGCCGTCGACTCTCTGCCCGTCGTCATCAAGGACCACCCGGTCGCGTGGCCGGTTACCGCGCTGCGTTCGCGGCGCCAGGGTGTGATCATCATGCAGGCGACCGTGAACGCCGACGGCGAGGTCGAGAGGGTCAGGATCCTGCGCGCCGACGAGGGCAGCTACGGAATTCCCGAGGCGGCGCTCGAGGCGGCGCGGAAGTACCGCTTCAAGCCCGGTTTCAAGGACGGCGTGCCGATCACGACCTACGCCACGGTCACGGTCCCCTATCGCTTCATCATTCAGCGCTGAGGACGTGGGGAGGCAGGAAAAAAGGCCGGACCCGAAGGTCCGGCCCCGAGCTTTCTTCCCGCCGTCTCCCGCAGCGCCAGCCCGGCGACCGCGAGCGGTCGCCGTCCGGCGCACGGCGGCGGACGGTTCTACTTCTCGACGCGCTCGCGAAGGGTCTTGCCCGGCTTGAAGTGGACGTACTTCTTCGCCGGAATCGTGATCGTCGCGCCGGTCGCGGGGTTGCGACCCTGCCGGGCGCCGCGGCTCTTGGTGGCAAACGTGCCGAAGCCGGGGATCGTGACCTTCTCACCGGCATCGAGCGCGGTCGCGATCAGGCCTTTGCGGGGGTGGGCGGAAAACATGATGTCGATGATCTCCGCGGCCTTGCCCTGGCTGATTCCGGTCTTCTTCGCAAGCTTCATGGCCATCTCGGTCTTGTTCATCTGAACCTCCGGTCTGTCGTTGTACTCACATATTGGCGGGCGGCAGGACGCATGTCAAGGGCGAATGTCCGGAAAATGCAATATCTCAGCTTGTTTTCGGGGCCAAAGAGGGGTAGCTTGAGCCTTCGGAGGTGCAAATGGATCTCAGACTCCGCGGCAAGCGGGCCCTCGTGACCGGTTCATCCCGCGGCATCGGCCGCGCGATCGCGCTCTCGCTGGCCGACTTCGGTGTCGACGTCGCGATCAACTACCTGCGCAACCGTTCCCGCGCCGAAGAGACGGGACGCGAGATTGAATCGCGCGGCGTACGGGCCCTCGTCCTCAAGGGCAACGTCGCCAACCCCGAGCACGTCGAGCGCGTCTTCGGCGCCATCGGAGACGCCTGGGGAGGCCTCGACATCGTGGTCTCAAACGCCGCCTCGGGCGTCCTACGCCCGGCCCGCGAGCTCACCCTCCACCACTTCGACTGGGCGATGCACATCAACGCCGCCGCCCTGCTGCCGATTTCGCAGCGCTTCCTCGAGCTGCCCTCGACCGGGGAGCGCGTGCTGGTGGCGGTCTCGTCCCTCGGCGCGGTGCGGGCGATCCCGAACTACACCGCGGTCGGCGCCTCCAAGGCGGCGCTCGAGTCGATGGTCCGCCACCTCGCCGCCGAGTTCGCCCCGGAGGGGATGCGCATCAACGCGGTGTCGGCGGGCACCGTGGACACCGATGCGCTGCTGCACTTCCCGAACCGGGAGGAGCTCCTCGAGGCGGCCCTCGAACGAACCCCGGCCGGCCGCCTGATCGACCCGCAGGACGTGGCCAACGTGGTCGTCTTCCTGTGCACCGAGTACGCGTCGATGATCCACGGCCAGATCCTGACCGTCGACGGGGGTTACTCGATCCTGGCGTGAGCGTGAGCCCGATCCCGATCCCGTACCCGGACCCGAACGACCGCCACCGCGGCGGCGAAACCGGAGCGGAGGGATGGCTCGCGGGTTCTCGGTTTCGATGGGGCCTTTTGCCGGGATCGGGATCGGGATCGGGATCGGAGAAGGTTCTTACAGGATCCGCTTCAGGAACTGGCCGGTGTAGGAGGCCGCGCAGCGCGCCACCTCGTCCGGCGTCCCCGCCACCACGACCTCGCCCCCTCCCTCGCCGCCCTCCGGCCCGAGGTCGATGACCCAGTCCGCGGTCTTGATGACGTCGAGGTTGTGCTCGATGACGACGACGGTGTTGCCGCGGTCGACGAGCGCGTGCAGCACCTTGAGCAGCTTGTTGACGTCGTCGAAGTGGAGGCCGGTGGTGGGCTCGTCGAGCAGGTAGAGCGTGCGGCCGGTGGCGCGCTTGGCGAGCTCCCGGGACAGCTTGACGCGCTGCGCCTCGCCGCCGGACAGGGTCGTCGCCGGCTGGCCGAGGTGGATGTAGCCGAGACCGACGGCCACCAGGGTGTCGAGGATACGCACGATCTTGGGGTGGGCGGCGAACACCTCCCGCGCCTGCTGCACCGTGAGGTCGAGGACCTCGGCGATGGACAGGCCCTTGAAGTGGACCTCGAGCGTCTCGCGGTTGTAACGCTGTCCGCGGCACTGGTCGCAGGTCACGAACACGTCGGGCAGGAAGTGCATCTCGATGCGGATCTGACCGCCCCCCTGACAGGCCTCGCAGCGCCCGCCGCGGACGTTGAACGAGAAGCGCCCGGGCTTGTAACCGCGGGCCCGCGCGTCGGTCGTGGCGGCGAAGAGCTCGCGGATCGGGTCGAAGAGCTTGGTGTAGGTCGCGGGATTCGAACGCGGCGTGCGGCCGATGGGCGACTGGTCGATGGCGATCACCTTGTCGAGGTGCTCGACGCCCTCGATGGCGGCGTGCCGCCCCGGCCGCCCTGCCGTGCCGTAGAGCTCGCGCGCCACCGCTTTGTGGAGGACCTCGTTGACCAGCGTCGACTTGCCGGAGCCCGAGACGCCGGTGACGCTGATCAGCCGGCCGAGCGGGAAGGCGACCTCGATGTCCTTGAGGTTGTGCTCGGCGGCGCCGGAGACGACCAGTCGGTGGCCGTTGCCCGCCGTCCGCTGGGCCGGCACGGCGATGGTCTTGCGGCCCGAGAGGTAGGCGCCGGTGAGCGAGGACTCCACCGTCTCGAGGTACGACGACGGACCGCAGGCCACCACCCGGCCGCCCAGCCGCCCCGCCCCGGGGCCGAGGTCGATCACCCAGTCCGCCTCGCGGATGGTCTCCTCGTCGTGCTCCACCACCACAACCGTGTTGCCGAGGTCGCGCATGCCCTTGAGCGTGTCGAGCAGCCGCCGGTTGTCGCGCTGGTGGAGCCCGATGGAGGGCTCGTCGAGCACGTACAGCACGCCCATCAGCTTCGAGCCGACCTGGGTGGCGAGCCGGATGCGCTGGCTCTCGCCACCCGACAGGGTGCCCGCCATGCGATCCAGGGTCAGGTAGTCGAGCCCCACCGAGACCAGGAAGCCGAGTCGGTCCCGGACCTCGCGCAGGATCTTGTCGGCGATGGCGCGCTCGCGCTCGCCGAGCTCGAGGCCCTCGAACCACGCCAGCGCGCGCCGCACCGGCAGCGCCGACACCGCGACCAGGCTCTCCCCGCCCACTTTGACCGCCAGCGCCTCGCGGCGCAGGCGGGCGCCGTGGCAATCGCCGCACGGCGCCAGCGACATGAAGCGCTCGAGGTCGCGCCGGGTCTCCTCCGAACTGGTCTCGGCGTACCGCCTCTCGAGCCGCGGCACCGCGCCTTCGAAGCGGTCGCGGTAACGGTAGGCGCCCTTGCTCCCCTCCCACACGAACTCGTGCTCGCCGTCGCTGCCGTACATCAGGATGTCACGCACCTCGGGCGGCAGCCGGCGCCACGGGGTGTGGAGGTCGAAATCGAGGGCCGCAGCGAGTTGCTCCACCTGCTGCCGGAACCACGAACCGGAGCTCGAGCCGACCATTGCCAGGCAGCCCCCGGAGAGGCTGCGCTCGGGGTCGATGACCAGCTTCTCCGGATCCACCTCTCGCAGGAAGCCCAGCCCCGAGCAGGTCGGGCAGGCGCCCTGGGGCGAGTTGAAGGAGAACAGCCGGGGCGAGATCTCGGACAGCGAGAAACCGCACTTCGGGCAGGCGTGGCGCGCCGAGAGGACGATCTCGTCGCCGCCGGCCACCACCGCGACCGCCAGTCCCTCACCCACCCTGAGCGCGGTCTCGAGCGAGTCGGCGAGCCGGGAGGCGACGCCCTCGCGAACCGAGAGGCGGTCGACCACCACCTCGATCGTGTGCTTGCGCTTCTTGTCGAGCTCCGGCGGCTCGGACGCCTCGACGATCACGCCGTCGACCCGGGCGCGTACGAACCCCTCGCGCACCATCTGCGCAAACACCTTGCGGTGCTCCCCCTTGCGCCCCTCGACCACCGGCGCCAGGAGCTGAAAACGCGAGCCCGCGGGCAGGGCGAGCAGTTGGTCGACCATCTGCTCGACGCTCTGCGGGCTGATGGGGAGCCCGCAGTCGGGGCACTCCGGAACGCCCACCGACGCCCACAGCAGCCGCAGGTAGTCGTGGATCTCCGTCACGGTGCCGACGGTCGAGCGTGGGTTGCGGGAGGTGGTTTTCTGCTCGATCGAGATCGCCGGCGACAGGCCCTCGATGGTGTCGACGTCCGGCTTTTCCATCTGGTCGAGGAACTGGCGCGCGTAGGCCGACAGCGACTCCACGTAGCGCCGCTGCCCTTCGGCGAACAGGGTGTCGAAGGCGAGCGACGACTTGCCCGATCCCGACACGCCGGTCATCACCACCAACCGGTTGCGCGGGATGGCGACATCGATATTGTCCAGATTGTGCTCGCGTGCACCGCGAATGACGATCTCGTCCTGCATCACCAACCCGTTTCCGTGCCCGTCTCGAGTCTCCGTGCCCGAGGCGACGGTCCACCGCTGACAACGCGCGACCGCTGGCCGGCGTTCCCGAGCCTGCCGCCGGAAGCCGGTGTCGCAGGCGAGTGGGGCCAGCCTTGGAAATTTACGCCACGATTACGCCGCGGTCAACGATCCCGTTCCTTGATCGCCTGCTCGGCCTCGCGGTCGAGGGTTCGGCGGCGCAGGGTCTCGCGCTTGTCGTGCAGTTGCTTGCCGCGCACGAGCGCGATCTCGACCTTGATCCAGTTGCCGTCGATCACGACCTCGAGCGGCACCACGGTCAGCCCCTTCTCCTGCACCTTGGACGCGAGCCGCTCGATCTCGCGCTTGTGGAGCAGCAGCCGCCGCCGGCGCACCGGGTCGTGGCCGGCGTAGCCGGCCTTGTCGTAGGCGCCGATGTGGCACCCCACCAGGAAGGCCTGCCCTCCGACGAAGATCACGTAGCCCTCCTTGAGGTTGATCTTGGCGTCGCGAACCGCCTTGACCTCGGTGCCGAGGAGCTCGATGCCCGCCATCTCGCGCTCGAGGATGTGGTAGGTGTGGCGCGCCTTGCGGTTGGTGGCGATGACCTTGCGCCGCTCGCTCACGCCACCACCCGCGCCAGCGCCTCCACCATCTGGGGGTCGAACTGGTGTCCCTTGCCGCGATGGATGATCTCGAGCGCCCGCTCGGCGCTCACCGTCGGACGGTAGCGGCCGGGCACCGAGAGCACGTCGAACACCTCGGCGACGTGGACCAGGCGCGCGAGC
>DATIVB010000492.1:0-4947 GCA_035466375.1 Chondromyces sp. | reverse complement strand
ACCAGGCGGTGGCGCAGCACCGCCGGCGCCAGCTCCTTGACGTCCTCCGGCGAGACGTAGGAGCGGCCGCGCACCAGCGCCAGCGCGCGGGCACCGACGGCGAGCGCGATCGAGGCACGCGGCGAGGCGCCGAAGGCGAGCAGCGGCACCAGGTCGCCGAGGCCGACCTCGGCCGGCTGCCGGCTCGCCGCCACCAGGGAGACGATGTAGGAGCGGATGCGCTCGTCGAGGTAGACCTCCCGCACCACCGCCTCGAGCTCCTTGAGCTCCTCGACCGAGCTCGTGCGCTCGGGCGTCGGGAAGGTCTCGCCGAGGTGGTACTCGAGGACCCTGCGCTCCTCCTCCGGCGCCGGGTAGCTGACCAGCACCTTGAAGAGGAAGCGGTCGAGCTGCGCCTCGGGCAGGGGGTAGGTGCCCTCCTGCTCGATCGGGTTCTGGGTGGCCAGCACCACGAAAGGCTCCGGCAGCGGATGGGTGGTGTCGCCGATCGTCACCTGCCGCTCCTCCATTGCCTCGAGGAGCGCCGACTGGACCTTGGCCGGGGCGCGGTTGATCTCGTCCGCCAGGACCAGGTTGCAGAACACCGGCCCGCGGTGGGGCACGAACTGCGAGGTGCGGGGGTCGAAGATCTGGGTGCCGGTGACGTCGGCGGGCAGCAGGTCGGGAGTGAACTGCAGGCGCTGGAAGCTGCCGCCGATGACCCCTGCGAGGGTCCGGACGGTCAGGGTCTTGGCGAGCCCCGGCACCCCCTCGAGGAGGACGTGGCCGCGGCACAGCATCGCCACCAGCAGCGACTCCACCAGCCGGTCCTGGCCGACCACCACCCTGGACACGGCGCGTTGGATCTCGCCCAGCCGCGCCGCTGCGCGATCGATCTGCACATCTGCGGGTCGTGTTTCCATATCTCCCCCGTGAGTCATCTGGCCCCAGGGCCCACTCAGCAAGTATCGTGCCCACGCCGGCGCCGTCGGGCGCGGCGGCGGGCCGCGCCGAATCGACCGGCCGACGCCAGATCGGCATGATACAGCTACAATGAGACGATGTCCGTCGAGCGGGTCGGCCGCTACCTCATCGAGGAAACTCTCGGGCGCGGCGCCATGGGCGTGGTGTACCTGGCGCGCGATCCCCTGATCGACCGCCGGGTCGCGCTCAAGACTCTGCGCCTCGACCTCGACGCGGAGCACGCGGAGGAGTTCCGCGAGCGCTTCGTGCGCGAGGCGCGCGCCGCAGGACGGCTCAACCACCCGGGCATCGTCACCATCCACGATGTCGGAGAGGACCCCGAGTCCGGGCTCATGTACATCGCCATGGAGTACGTCGAGGGGCGCGACCTCAAGCAGCTGCTGGCGGCGGGTCACCACTTCCGGCCGTCCGAGGCGGCGCGCATCGCCGCCGACGTCGCGAACGCCCTCGACTACGCCCACTCGCTGGGGGTCGTCCACCGCGACATCAAGCCGGCCAACATCATGCTCACCGGCAACGGCACCGCCAAGATCACCGACTTCGGCATCGCCCGTCTCGAGACGTCGAACCTCACCGTCGACGGCCAGTTCATCGGCACCCCCAACTTCATGTCGCCGGAGCAGGTCACCGGCCGCGAGGTGGACGGGCGCTCCGACCTGTTCTCGCTCGGGGTGGTGCTCTTCAATCTCCTCACCGACCAGCGGCCGTGGGGCGGCGGTACGATGCACGAGGTCACTCTGCGGATCGTGCAGGAGCCGTGCCCCATCCCCTCGACCGTCGACGGCAAGATCCCGCCCGCCTTCAACCCGGTGGTCCTCAAGTGCCTCGAGAAGAACCCGGAGCGGCGCTTCCAGAGCGGCGCCGAGCTCGCCCGGGTGCTCGCCGCCCTGGCCCGTTCGCTGACCGCGAGGCAGGCCGACGACGACGGCGGGACCGCCGTCGTCCAGCCGGATCTCGAGACCCGCATCGCCGCCCCCTCGGGTGCGGTGCCCGCGGCCTCCGCCGGACCGAAGCTCTCCCGGCTGTGGTCGGACGTCCGGGCGCGGCTCGCCGGCTTCGAGCTCCCGGAGTGGCTCGATTGGGAGGTGCGGCCGCGCTGGGCGTGGTCGCTGCTCGGCGCCATGCTGCTGGTCCTCGTGGTCGTCGTCTTCGGCCTGCGCTCGCGGATCGACCGCGGTCCCTTCGCCGCCCCCTCGGCGGCTTCGATCCGCAACCTCAACAGCGTGGCCGGTTCGCTGCAGGAAGCCCAGCGTCGGCTCACGGCCGGCGAGCTCGCGGCGGCCGAGCGATCGGTCATGGCGGCCCTCGACCAGGCCCCGACCTCGCCGGCCGCCCGCCGCCTGGCGCGCGAGATCCGCGACGCCATCGAAATCGAGCGCACCGGCGCCGCCAACCAGCGCCGCGTCGCCGAGTTGGTGGACGAGGGCCGCGCGCTGTACCGCGGCCGCGACTACCCCGCAGCGCGGGCCCGCTTCGCCGCGGCCCTCGAGCTCGACCCGCAGCACGAGCTCGCGGCCTCCTATCTCGAGCTCGCCGAGGAGCGGCTCGCGGGCGACCGCGCGCGGCGGGCCGGCGCCACCGCGCCGGCCGCGGCGACGACCGCCTCCGCGACCACGGCGCCGCCACCGCAACCGGAGTCCGGCATCGCCCGCATCACGGTGGTCTTCGACTCGCCCTTGTCGAGCGGCACGGTCGCGCTCGCACTCAACGGCGAGTCGCTGGCCGAGGTGCCCTTCGACTTCACCACCTCCGGCTTTCTGGGCCTCAGAAAGAAGGGCCGCGGCACGGTGCGGCGGGTGGTGCTCACGCCCTCCGGCGAGCACCGCATCGGCATCGAGCTGCGGCATCCGAAACGCGGCGTGATGGGCTCGGCGAGCTTCATCCGCAAGCTCGCCCCGGACAGCGATTGGACGCTCCGCGTCGACCTGCCCTCCGAGCAGGCCGAGCCCAGCTTCTTCCTCGTCGCGCGGGCGCAGTGACGGCTGGTGGCGACGCTCCGCCGACTGCAGCTCGAGACCTCCTGGGGCCCGCTCATGATCGTCGGCGGATCGCGCGCCGGCGAGGGCACCCTGATCCTGCTGCCGCAGCTGCACCTCGCCCTCGACGCCGGCCGCCCCCACCGCGCCCTGCCCGCCATGACGACGGTGGCCGTCAGCCACGGCCACGCCGACCACCTCGGCGGCCTCGCCTACTGGGCCAGCCAGCGCCACCTCCAGGCCATGGGCGCGGCCCGGCTGGCGGTGCCGCGGGAGATCGCCGCCGACGTCGAGGCCCTGCTCGCAACCCACGCCCGCCTCGAGGGCGGCGAGCCCTACGCGGTCGAGGTGGTCCCGGTCGCGCCGGGGGTCTTTCTGCCGCTGCGCCGCGACATGGAGCTCGGCTTCTTCGCCACCGACCACTGGGTGCCGACCCTCGGCTCGCTCCTGAGCTGGCAGCGCCACCGCCTGCTTCCGGAGCTCGCCGGGCTGCCCGGCGAGGAGATCGCGCGCCGGCGGCAGGCCGGCGAGGCGGTCACCGAGCCGGTCGTGACCGATCTCCTCGCCTACTGCGCCGACTCCGGGCCGGGGGTCCTCGAGCCCGGCTCACCCGCCGCGGCGGCCGAGGTGGTCCTCGTCGAGTGCTCGTTCTTCAAGCCCGGCGACCGGGAGCGGGCCGCGCGCTACGGCCACCTCCACCTCGAGGAGCTGTTGGCGGGCATCGGGAACCTGTCGTGCCGCCACCTCGTGCTGCTGCACGCCTCGCGCCGCCACCGCCTGCGCGAGGTCGAGAAGATCCTCGACGAGCAGCTGCGCCCCGCCCTCGGCTGCGCCCTCCACCACCTGATGGTGGATTGGGATTGACCCGAAGTTCTTAGTTTTGAGTTTTGAGTTTTGAGTTGCACGTCACAGCAGCGGAGGTAAGTCCGCGGGGGTGGGCGGGAACTCAAAACTAAAAACTCAAAACTGATCGGTACATCGTGGCTGACGCGAGCCCTCTTGGCATCACCGGTCGCTTGAAGCGTGGTCGAAGTCGCCGGCGGCGGTCATGACGAGCCGGTCGGGGTGGATGTGGCGCCGGAGGGCGTCGACGACGTCGTCGCGGGTGGCCGCCAGCAGCTCCTCGGGGAAGCGGGCGAGGCGCGCCGGCCCTTCGCCCGCAGTCATCGCGGTGACCAGCTCGCGGGCGATGCCCGAGTTGGTGGCGAGGCCGACCCGGTAGGCGCCGGCCATGGCCGTCCGCTCGTCCGTGAGCTCCGCTTCCCTCGGCCCCTGGGCGACGTAGGCGCCGATCACTGCGCGGCTGAGCTCCACCGCCCGCTCGAGGTTGTCGGCCGAGACCCCGAGGGAGGTCGCCCACGGCCCGGCGATCTCGAGAGTGCCGAAGAAGCGGCTCGAGACTCCGTAGGTCAGGCCCGCCTCGTCGCGCACCGCGACCCCGAGGCGCGAGGTCAGGGTCGACTGGCCGAGGCAGGCGTTGGCCAGCACCGCGGCCGCGTAGTCGGGCGCGCCGCGCAGCAGCGACCCCCGGTGGCCGAGGAAGACGTCGATGTTGGGCCGGTCGGGGATCGGGAGCCGCTCCTCCGCCGGCGCAGGGTCGCCGCCCGTGGGCCACGACGGCGCTTGGAGGCCGGCCCCGGCCCAGCCGTCCATGGCCGCCGCCAGCAACTCGGCGACGCGGTCCACCTCGAGCTCGCCGACCGCCGCCACGACCATGCCGCCGGGCCCGTAGGCGGCCTCGTGGAAGGCCGCGAGCTCCGCGCGGGTCACGCCGGCCACCTCGAGCTCGCGCTCCTCCACCGGGCGCCGGCGGAGGGGGTGGCCGGCCGGGTAGAGCCTGCGGCTGAGTGCGGCGTACGCGGTTGCGTGCGTGTCCTCGCGCTCGCGAACCAGGCTCCCCAGGACCTGGCGGCGCAGCTTCTCGAGCTCGGCCGCCGGGAAGGTCGGCCGCCGCAGGACCTCGACGAGGAGCTCGATGAGCCGCGGCGCCTCGTCGGCCAGGCCCTGG
>DATIVB010000491.1:0-1651 GCA_035466375.1 Chondromyces sp. | reverse complement strand
CCGACGACGACAGCCACCTCCAGGTCACAACCATCCAGGGCCGCACCCTGTTCGTGGCCGTCGCCCTGACGGCGGGTGCCGCGTCGGCGACCCCCAACCAGTTCAAGGTCGTCCACCGCGCCGAGGCGAGCGCCGCCGAGGACCGCGACCACGACCTCGAGCTGGTGGTGGAGTCCGCCGAGGATGTGACCTCCACCGCGGTCACCGCCGAGGCCCCGCCTTCCGGCATCTTTGCGGACGACTTCGAGTCGGGCGGCACCTCCGAGTGGTCGTCCACCGTCGGAGGCTGAGGGCGCGGCGGGCCGGCTCGGCGTCCGAGGCCGCACGACGGCCGAGCGGCATGGACCTTGCCGACATGACGCGCGACTTCGGAGATTTCAGCGGAGCGCCCCTGCGCCGGCTCGGTGGTGCTGCAGTCGTCGACCGGCCTCGCCTAGGGCGACGTCGCCAGCGACATCTGCGCCGCCGACGAAGGCCGGGAGTGCAGTGCGGCCTTCGAGCATCTTTCCGACGCGCCGGGCACTTTTTTCGTGATCGACGGGCGCATGAGCGTCCTCCCCGGCCGTCGGAGCGGCTCCGGCGGCAGCCCGCGGCCGGAGCCGGAAGCGTTCACGGGTGGCGCTGGAAGATCTTGGCGACGATCTTCCAGCCGCCCGCGGTCTCGTAGAGCGACAGGAAGTCGGTGAAGACGTGCTTTCCGTCCCGTTTCAGCTCGACCTTGACCACCGCCGCCTTGCCGCTGCGGCCGACGATCTCGAGCTCGGCAGCAATGTCGGGGGTTGTGCGTCCGGGATCGGCGCCCGCCTTCTCGATGCGCGCCGCCCAGTCGTCCCGCGTCACCGTCGTCACGCCGTCGTCCCCGTTGACGTACATTACGAAGTCCTCGTGGAAGCCGGCCCGCATGGCATCGGCGTCGGCGTTGCGGTGGATGCCGTCCACGTAGGCGGATTGGACGACGGCGATCGGACCCTCATCGCCGGCAGCAGCCGGCACGGCGCACAGGACTGTCAGAGTGAGCAGAACGCAGAGCTTCGAAAACGGCATCTGATACCTCCCGGTGGTGTCACGCACGGCCCTCGCCGAATCCTCCGAGGCGGCCGGTTCATGACCTACGAGGCCTTCGTTGAGAGGTTTCGGCCGCTCGCAGGGTCGCTGCGCTCGAAGTGTACTGCAGCCTGCTGTTCCTCCGCGACTGCCTGCGCGGGCACGCAGCCGCGTGCGCGGGAATTTCGAGGACGGCGGCGTGTTGTGGTTGGCGGTGTTTCGGTACCGGACAACCTGATTCCATCGCTCGAGGATCGTGGCATCGGCAGGTGAGGCCGCGGGTCCGCAGGGCCGGCGGATCGGACTGCGGGCTGGGGCGCGCGGACCGGTGGAAGCCGCGGCGGGGCCGCCCGCCGACGATCAAACGGAAGAAAACGGGGGGCTCGCGATGATCGGAAGCAGTGTTTCGCACTACCGGGTGACGGCGAAGCTGGGCGAGGGCGGGATGGGTGAGGTGTGGGGGGCGGAGGACACGAAGCTCGGGCGGCAGGTGGCGTTGAAGATGCTGCCGGAGCTGTTCGCGCAGGACGCGGAGCGGCTGGCGCGGTTCGAGCGCGAGGCGCGGGTGCTGGCGTCGCTTTCGCACGCGAACATCGCGGGGATCCAC
>DATIVB010000490.1:0-1815 GCA_035466375.1 Chondromyces sp. | reverse complement strand
CGGCCGCGAGGCGCCCACCACCCGCGCCGCGGCGCCGTTGCCCTCGCACACCGCCACCACCTCTCCGGCGAGCTCCGGTTCCGCGCGCAGCCGCGCTGCGAGCGGAAACAGCGGGATGAAGAGGCAGGCGATGCGGGTCATGAGAATTCGGAATTCGGAATTCGGAATTCGGAATGACCGCCCGGCTCCCTGGGGAAGTTTTGAGTTTTGAGTTTTGAGTTTTGAGTTCCCCTCCACCCCCCCGGGAGAGCTTTGTGTTTTGAGATTTGAGTTGTCGCCCACCCGCCCGGCAGCCGGGACGGCTGCCCCACAAGGTCACTTTGACGATCCTCGCTTGTGGGGCACGCGTCTCGCGTGCCGGAGGGGTGGGTGCGGGCAATTCCGAATTCCGAATTCCGAATTCCGCATTCACCCGTGTGTCTTGGTGGTGCAAGCATCGCGCGTCACACGCAGAAGGCGAGCACCAGGAAGCAGAAGCCGAGCACCAGCAGGCCGCAGGCCTCGCCCGCGAGCCCGCAGGCACCACGAACATCGATTTCAAACGGTTGCCGCATGTTTCTTGCTCCTCTCGTCTTCGATATCGGATGGCGTTGATGATCGAGGGTGTGTGGGTGGAAAATTCGAAATTCGAAATCCGAAATTCGAAATCCGGTCGTTCTCGGATTCCGCCGTCACAGACGGCCCGAAGCTCGCTTCGGGGAGCGCGAGATCAATGTCGGCCTCGCCGAGGTCGGGGTGGCCGGTGCGCTTGCTCAGGGAAAACCGCGACTGCAGCCCGCCGAACAGGCGGGCCGGTCCGGCGCCGCTCCAGTCGCCCCGCGCGCGCCCGCCCGTGACCACCGCGCCGGCGGCGCAGCCGCTCAGGCGGTAGGGAGAGCCCACCAGCACCGCCGCGCCGCGGGCGGCGGCGGCCCTGGCCAACCGCAGCCAGGCGGCGAGCGGCGCCCGGCCACGCACCGGCGGCAGGCCGAGGTCGAGGGCGACCAGCGAAAACCCGGTGTGGAGCAGGAGCTCGGCAGCCGCCAGCGAGTCGACGAGGTTGCGGGGCCGCAGCCACAGCAGGCGCTCGAGGTCGACCCCGAGCGCCGCCGCCGTCTGGGGGTCGAGCTGCGCCCCCTGGTCCACCAGGGCCGCCGCCTCGCCGGCTCCGGTCACTGCCCGCAGGGCCGCCAGCAGGGCGGCGAAGCGGCCGCACGAGCCGCGGCCGACGATTTCGACCAGCCCGCCCCGCGGCAGGCCGCCGCCCAGCAGCCGGTCGAGGGCGCCCAACGAGGTCGGGAGGGGCTCTTCGCGGGACTCTGCACGTCGTCTGCAGACTCTCTCCGAGGCCCGGTGCAGGACGTGACCCAACTCGGCCGGCACCTCGAAGTGTTTGACTTTTCGAGCTGTTGTGGGCGTGAGCTGTGGAGCGGTTGCCATGCTTCCTCCCGGGTCTTTCAGTATAGGTGTAAATAAAGCATAAATCAAGCCCATCTTTTTTCGACCCGTGAGCCCGGCTCACGGGTCGAAAAAAGGTTGACAGACGAAAGTCGCATCGGAAACCGAGACCTCCGGGCCTCCGGCTGCGCGTTCGGGATTCGACCGATGGCGCGTGCTATAATTCAGCCCGAGCCGTAACTTACGTGCTCGAAATAGGTTGAGTCGTCACGCGGCCCCCTCCGAACCAGGTTCGGAGGGTTTTCTTCCATCGTCTCTCGAGCGGGGTGGTCATGTCGATCAGCGGCAACCTGCGCACGATGCCGTTCGCGGACCTGCTGCAATGGGTTTCCCAGAGCCGCAAGACCGGGACGTTGTCGGTCGAGGGCGACCCCTTCA
>DATIVB010000489.1:0-2501 GCA_035466375.1 Chondromyces sp. | reverse complement strand
GCTGTTCACCGGGGAGACGGCGACGGACGTGATCGGGGCGGTGGTGCACAAGGAGCCGGACCTCGACGAGCTGTCCTCCAGGGTGCCGGGGCGGATCCGGCGGCTGCTCGAGCGCTGCCTGGAGAAGGACGTCAACCGCCGTCTGCAGTCCATCGGCGAGGCGCGGATCGCGCTTCAAGAGTGGCTCGAGAACCCGGAGGAAGACGCCGATGCGGAGGCCGTGGCCTCGCGCCGCTCCCCCTGGCTGCTGGTGGCAGGGGTCGCAGGCGGGCTGGTCCTCGGCCTGCTGCTCGGCGCCTCGCTGCTCGGGCGCGGCGGCGAGCCCGAGCCGCTGCGGCGCTTCGAGATCAACGTCTCGGAGCAGGGTCTGTTCTCCCGCCTCGGTTCGGGCATCGTCGTCTCGACGGACGGGCGCTCCATCGCCTACACCACCGGGCAGGAGGGACAGATCCAGTCGCTGGTGCTGCGGCCGCTGGACCGTTTCCAGGAGACGGTGCTCGCCACCGGCGAAGGCGCGACCGGGCCCTACCACCCGTTCTTCTCTCCCAACGGCGACTGGCTGGGCTACGTGACACCGGGCGAGCTCAAGAAGATCTCCACCAGCGGCGGCGCGCCCATCACCCTCGCCCAGGTGGACCGAAGCCGCGGTGCGAGCTGGGGACCGGACAACACCATCGTCTACGCCGGATCGGTCCTGTCGGGCCTGTCGCTGATCTCGGCGGCGGGCGGCAACCCCCACCCGCTCACCGAGCTCGACGAGGCGGCCGGGGAGCAGTCCCACCGGTGGCCGCAGTGGCTGCCGGGCGGTAAGGCGGTGCTCTTCAGCTCGCTCGTCCAAGGCGGGCAGTTCGCCTTCGAGGACGGCGCCATCGAGGTGGTCGTGGTCGCGACCGGGGAGCGCAAGGTCGTGCACCGGGGAGGCTACTACCCGCGCTACGTGCCCACGGGCCACATCCTCTACGTCCACGAGGGCAGCCTCTTCGCCCTCCCCTTCGATCCCGACAGGCTCGAGGCCACCGGCTCGCAGATCCCGGTGCTCGAGGGGCTCGAGACCAACGCCGGCCAGGGTTCGGCCCAGTACGCGGTGTCCGACACCGGGCTGCTCGTCTACCTCGAGGGCGCGGACGAGCTCGATCCCTTCCCCATCGTCTGGGCCGACCGCGAGGGGCGCAGCGAGACCTTGTGGCGGGAGCCCGGCATCTACGGCAGCCCACGCCTGTCGCCCGACGGGGGCCGCCTGGCGTTCTCGGCGCAGCGCGGCTCGAACTGGGATGTCTGGGTGTATGACATCGAGCGCGACGTGGCGACCCGAATCACCTTCGGCGAGGCCTACGACGCCGATCCGGTGTGGTCGCCGGACGGCCGCTGGATCGCCTACGAGGGAGAAGTCGAAGGTGTGGACGGGATCTTCCGCAAGCGCACCGACGGCACCGGCGACGCCGAGGTGCTGCTGGAGCCCGGCAAGCACACCTTTCCGGCGCCCCACTCGTGGTCGCCCGACGGGCGGCACATCGCCATGCAGAGCGCCGGCGAAGGGGGACAGACCGACATCTGGATCCTTCCCGTCGGCGAGACCGGAGCTTCCGGCGAGCCCGAGCCCTTCGTCCGCACGCCGTTCTCGGAGGACGGGCCGGTCTTCTCCCCGGACGGCCGCTGGATCGCCTACTCCTCCGGCGAAACCGGCCGCCCCGAGATCTTCGTGGCGTCGTTTCCGCCCGGCGGCGGCAAATGGCAGGTGTCCGACGGCGGCGGGACCCAGGCCCGCTGGTCGCGGGACGGGCGCGAGCTCTTCTTCCGCACCGACACCGGAATCATGTCGGTTCGGGTCGCGACCGAGGGCGATTCCTTCCGCGCCAGCCGGCCGGACATCGTCTTCGACGGGAACTTCCTCGGCGGGCTGCGAGGGGTGCTGCTGCCCGGCTTCAACTTCCCGGACTACGACGTGGCCGCCGACGGCAAGCGCTTCGTCATGTTCCAGGGCAGCACCGAGGGTGCACTGGCCACCGAGGCCAAGGTGGTGCTGGGCTGGTTCGAGGAGCTCCGCCGCCTCGCAGCAGCTGGCGCCAGGTGATGGTGCGGCGCAGAACACGACGATTCGACAGGGAGTACGCTCGATGATCAACAGGCAGATTTCGCACTACCGGGTGACGGCGAAGCTGGGCGAGGGCGGGATGGGTGAGGTGTGGGGCGCCGAGGACACGAAGCTGGGGCGGCAGGTGGCGTTGAAGATGCTGCCGGAGCTGTTCGCGCAGGACGCGGAGCGGCTGGCGCGGTTCGAGCGCGAGGCGCGGGTGCTGGCGTCGCTGTCGCACGCGAACATCGCGGGGATCCACGGGCTCGAGGAGTTCGAGGTCAAGCGTTTCCTGGTGATGGAGCTGGTGGAGGGGGAGACGCTGGCGGAGCGGGTGCGGCGAGGCCCGCTTCAGGTGGAGGAGGCGGCGCGGATCGGGGTGCAGATCGCGGAGGCGGTGGAGGCGGCGCACGAGAAGGGTGTTGTGCAC
>DATIVB010000488.1:0-8561 GCA_035466375.1 Chondromyces sp. | reverse complement strand
GTGGTGGCGATGGCCGCCCTGCGGATCTTCCGCGGCAACATCCTCGAGGAGAACCTCGCGCGGACCACCGCCTCGGTGGGCGAGTCGCTGGTCGCCGGGGCGATCTTCACCATTCCCGCCTTCCTCATCGCCGGCGCGTGGGAGGAGTTCAACCTCCTCGATGCCACCCTGATCATGGGCATCGGCGGCGTGCTCGGGGTGCTGTTCGTGATCATCCTGCGGCGGCCGCTGGTGGTGGAGGCCGAGCTGCCCTTCCCGGAGAGCGTGGCCGCCGCCGAGATCGTCAAGGCCGGCCAGAAGGGCCAGACCGGCGCCGGACTGGTCTTCGGTGCGATGGGCATTGCCGCGCTGTGGGAGCTGATCAAGAACGACGCCGGCCTGCAGCTGATCCGCGACCAGGCCTCGCACTTCGTGCACTTCGGCCGCTCCACCATCGAGCTGCTCGGGCGGCGGATCGAGTACTCCGGTGGCATGCTCCTGTCGACGCCCGAGGCCTCGCCGATGGTGATGGGGGTCGGCTTCATCGTCGGCCTCCGGATCTCGGCCGTGCTGTTCTGCGGCGCGGTCATCGGCTGGCTGCTGCTGGTACCGCTGGCCATCTTCCTCAACCCGGCGCTGCAGTCGATCGGCGCCGAAAACGGCTTCGGAGCGCTCGCGGTCGAGGTGTGGTTCCGGCAGATCCGACCGCTCGCCGTCGGCACCATGATCGTGTCGGCCTTCTACACCCTCTACACGCTGCGCGCCTCGCTCATCAACGGCATCCAGAAGGCGTTCACCGCGATCCGGGCGGGGAGCGCGCCGGCCGACACCGAGCGCACCGACCTCGACCTCAACATCAAGTGGGTGCTGGTGGCGATCGGCGTGATGGCGATCCCCATGTTCTTCCTCTACCGCTACTTCTCGGCCTCGAACCTGCCGGCCCTGCTGCTGACGGTGGTGATGCTGGTGCTCGGGATCCTGTTCGCCGCGGTGGCCGGGTACCTGGTGGGGCTGGTCGGCAACTCCAACAACCCGATCTCGGGCCTGACCCTGTCGGCGCTGGTGATCTCGGCCGTGCTGATGGTCCTGATGGGCGTCACCGGGGTGCACGGGGTGGCGGCGGTGCTCGGGGTCGCGGGGGTCGTGTGCTGCGCCGCCGGCGTCGCCGGCGACATGATGCAGGACTTCAAGGTCGGGCACCTCCTCGGCGGCACGCCGTGGCGGATGCAGGTCGGCGAGATCATCGGCGTGGTGGCGGCGGCCGTCGCGCTGCCGGTCCTGCTGATGGTCCTCAATGAGGCCTACACCATCGGCTCGGCCGAGCTGCCGGCGCCGCAGGCCGGGCTCATGGCCCTGATGGCGCAGGGCATCGTCGGCGGCGACATGGCGTGGCCGCTGGTGATCGTCGGCATGCTGTTCGGCGTGGCGCTGATCCTCATCAAGGCGCCGGCGCCGATGCTGATCGCGGTCGGGATGTACCTCCCGTTCTCCACCACCTCGGCGGTCTTCGCCGGCGGCGTCATCCGTTCGGTCCTCGACTGGTTCCTCGACCGCAATCGCGCCACCGAAGACGAGCGCCTGCGCGCCGAGAACTCCGGCATCCTGGTCTCCTCGGGCCTGATCGCCGGCCAGTCCCTGATGGCGGTCCTGCTCGCCTTCGTGGTGCTCTACGAGCAGGCCCGGCTCGGCCTCGCCGAGGGCGAGCACCTCCTGCCGCACTTCGGCCACAGCTTCTGGGGTGGGCTCCTGGTCTACCCGTTGCTGCTCGCGCTGCTGGTGTGGCTGCCGCTCAAGCGCCGCCGGGTCGCCGGCCCGGGGGTGTGAGGGAATGGCGCGGACGGGGCCGCAGGCGCCGGGACGGGTCGTCGACCTGATGGAGCTCGAGCCGGTGCGCTGCGTGCCGTGGCGGGAGGGCCTCGACGGGCGGGTGGTCATCGACCGGCCGCGCCCGCCGCTCAAGGGCCTGCGCGGCCTCATCGCGGGCTTCAGCTGGCTGATGACGCCGCGCCGCATCCTGCTCGACGATCTCGGCAGCTTCGCCTGGCGGCGGCTCGACGGCGCCACCAAGGTCCGCACCCTCGCCGGGGTCATGCGCGAGGCCTTCCCCGACAGCCGCGACCACCTCGAGGAGCGTCTCGGCACCCACCTGCGGGTCATGCGCCGGCTGCGGCTGATCGCCTTCCCGGACTGGGAGAAGCACCGGGGCTAGCGGCCATGACTGTCGGAGCTCTCGACGACGCGATCGCGGTCGACGGGCTGCACAAGTGGTACCGCGTCTACGCGGCGCCCGGCGAGCGGCTGAAGAGGCTCGTCGGCCGTCCGAGCCGGCACCTCGACTTCCGGGCCCTCGAGGACGTGAGCTTCACCGTCGAGCCGGGGACCGCGGTCGGCATCATCGGCGAGAACGGCGCCGGCAAGTCGACCCTGCTCAAGATCGTCGCCGGGACCACGATGCCGACCGCCGGCCGCGTCGAGGTCCGCGGCGTGGTGGCGGCGATCCTCGAGCTCGGTGCGGCCTTCCACCCCGAGTTCTCGGGCCGCGACAACGCCGTCCTCTACGGCGCCCTGATGGGCCTCGACCGGCAGGACATGGAGGCGCGCCTCGACGACATCTTCGACTTCGCCGAGCTCGGCGAGTTCATCGAGCACCCGGTCAAGAGCTACTCCACCGGCATGGCCATGCGCCTCGCCTTCGCGGTCGCCACCCACGTCGACCCCGACGTGCTGGTGGTCGACGAGGCGCTGGCGGTGGGCGACGGCTACTTCCAGAAGAAGTGCGTCGACCGCATCCGGGAGATCCGCGACCGCGGCACCACCATCCTCTTCTGCTCGCACTCCATGTACTACGTGTCGCTGTTCTGCAAGCGGGCGCTGTGGCTGCGCGCGGGCCGCATCGAGCGGGACGGTCCGGCGCAGGAGGTCGTCAACGCCTACGAGGAGTACCTGGTCAACCGCGAGAAGCGCCGCCTCGGCGAGGCCGGCGCCGGGCCCGCCGCAGGGCCGCCGGGCCAGCAGGCGCGGATCCGCGGCATCCGGCTCTTCGACGAGCACGATCGGCCGGTGACGACCTACTCGCCGGGCATGACGCTGGTCGCCGAGCTCGAGTGGGAGGCGGTCGACCCCCACGGCGAGTTCCACGTCGGCCTCTCCATCGACCGCGGCGACGGCACCCGGGTGGTGGCGGTGGCGACCTTCGTCGACGGCCTCGCGACCCGCTCGGGCGCCGGCGTCCGCCGCGACCGGGTGCGGATCGAGGGCCTGCCGCTCGCCAAGGGCACCTACTCGGTGACCGGCTACATCTTCGACCCCAGCGCCCTCCACATCTGGGACCAGGCGGTCATCAGCGACTGCCTGAGCCCGGCGGACGACGGCTGGTCGCTCTCCCTGCTCTCCCTGGAGCACAGCTGGCACCTCGACCGGGGTGCCGGCGGGTGAGCACGGCAGAGCCCGAGCTCCGCCTCTTCCGGGCCGGCGACGAGGCCCGGACCATCGCCGGCTTCGAGCAGGCGTGCGGCGCCGAACGGTCGCTCGACGAATGGGCGTGGCGCTACCCTGACTCGCCCGAGGGACGGCCGGTCCTCCTCGCGCTGGAGGGCGGCCGCGTGCTCGCTCACCTCGGCGGCTCCCCGTCGCGGGTGCAGCTCGACGGGAGGGTGCTCGCGGCGGCGCAGCTCGTCGAGCCCTTCGTGCTGCCCGGGGCCGGCGGTCCCGAAGCGCGCGCCCTGATGTCCGAGCTGCTCGGGGCCTTCGTCGCCGAGCTCGGCCCCGGCCGCCGCTTCGACCTCGTCTACCGCATCGTCGCCCGGCCGGACGGGAGCGATACGGACATCGCCGGGGAAGGCGTCAGGCTCCCCCTCCCGGCGGCGGTCGAGCTCACGCGGACGAAGGCCGGGGCATCCCCCGCGCGGCGGCTGGCCTACCGCGCCGAGCCGGCCCGCGATTTCGAGCCGCGGCTGGACGAGCTGTGGCGCCGGGTGCGCGGTCGCTACCCGGCGGCCGTGGTGCGCGACGCCGAGCACGCCCTCGTCCGCCACGCCGGGCACCCGACGGAGAAGCGCCACCGATTCCTGGTGCTGCCACGATTCGGGCGGCGGGCGCTCGCCTTCGCCTCCTTCGCGCGCTTCGGCGACGAGTGCCGCTGGCTGGACCTGGTGTGGGACCGAGCCCACCCCGGCGCCCTCGAGCTCGTGGCCCACGTCTCGAACCGCCTCGCCCGCCAGCTCGGGGCGGCGCGCGAACGGGTGCTGCTCGGCGGCGACCCCGAGGGGTGCTCGCGGCTCGGCGCGCTTGGCTTCACCGCTGTGGGCGAGCCGCTTGCGATGCGCCTGGAGGTGGCGGCGTGCGCGCCCGACATCGACCTCGAGGCGCTCGCCTCGCACTTCTACCTGACGGCCTGCGACGTCGAGGGCTCGTGAACGCCGGCGGAGAGGTCGTCCTGCGGCTGCTATCCTCGGCATCCGGACGGGCTGATCGGTGCTGACGACCCTGCTGTGGACCGCGGTCCCCCTGCTCGCCCTCCACCTCTGGATGTGGCGCCGCTCCCTCTCCCTGCTGCGCTTCCAGCTGCTGCTGGACGTGCTGCTCGTGGTGGTGCTCGGCCCCGCCCTGCTGCGCGGCGCCGACCTCAACCCGGTGCGCTGCCTCGAGCGCAACCGCCCTTTCACCGAGTACCGCTGGTCGGAGATCACGGGCTTCCAGCCGACGCAGTCCGATCTGGTGCTGCAGTTCCACCCCTGGTGGGAGGCCGCGCGCGAGCAGCTGCTCGCGGGCCGCCTGCCGCTGATCGCCGACGAGATCGGCGGCGGGCTGCCCTTGCTCGCGGGCGGACAGACCGGTCTCTGGGCGCCGGTCATGCTGCCGGTGTGGCTGCTCGGGCCCGAGCGCGGCACCACCGTGATGGCCCTGTGGAAGCTCGAGCTCGCCGGCCTCGGGGCCTTCCTGCTGCTGGTGCGACGCTTCCGGCTGCGCTGGGCGGCCGCCGCCGTCGGCGGCATCGCCTACGCTGGCGGCGCCTACCAGGTGGCGTGGCTGCTGGTGCCGCTGAGCTGGGTGACCGCCGCCCTGCCGTGGCTGTGGTGGCTGGCGTTGGTCGCCGTACGCCGGCGCTCGCGCTGGCCGCTGGTGGTCGCGCTCGGGCTGGCGGGCGGCTGGCTCCTGGGCTGCGGCCTCCACCCCGAGACCGCCGCCGTCGCCTTCGGCTCGGCACTCCTCGCCGGGCTCTTGTTGCATCCGCGGCGCTTTCCCCGCCTCCTGGCGGCGGCCGCGCTGGCGACGGTCGTCGCGGCGGCGCTGGCGTGGCCGACGGTGGGGTATATCGGCGCCTCCTCGCGGCTGCACCTGACCCGCGAGCAGCGACCCAACCTCGAGCCGGTGCCGGAAGGCTGGCGCGCCCTCGCCGTGCGCCAGGCCGTGCTGCCGGCGGCCAACGGCCACCCCGGGCGCGGCGACTGGCGGGCCCCGTTCCCGCACGCGCCGGCCGCGACCGGGGTCGGCGGCGCGGCGCTGGCACTGCTGGCGGCGGGTGCCGTGCGCCGTCGGCACCGCCGGCTGGCCTGCGCGGCGGCGGCCTGTCTCGCCCTCGGCGTCATCCTCTACCTGCGCGTGCCGCCGCTCGACGCCCTGCTGGTGCGGCTGCCGCCGCTCGACCGCATGACCCTGCCGCGCTTCGCCGCGCTGCTGCCCTGGGGCCTTGCCGTGATCGCGGCTCTGGGCCTCGAGGGTGCGCTCGCCGGCAGGTTGCGCGCCCTCCGCTGGCGGCTGCTGCCGGCGGCGCTGCTGGCCGTCGCGGCGCTGGCCTCGCGCCCGTGGCAGCTGGTCGCGGCCGATGGCGCGCTGGTGCTGCTGACGGTGGCTGCGGCGGCAACGGTGCCCTTTCTGCTGCGACGTCCGACAGTGCTGCTTTCAGTGCTGGCCGTCGAGCTTGCGGCGTACGCCGTCGGCGTCAATCCGGTGGCGGCCGCCGCCGACCGGCTGCCGCAGCCGCCGCTCGTCGAGCGCCTGCGGGCCCTGCAGGCGGCCGAGGGCGGTCGAATCATCGGCATCGACGGCATGCTGCCGGCCAACCTGGCGGGGCGGTACGGGCTCGCAGACCTGCGGGCCTACGACCCGCTGCGGCCGTTGCCCTTCGCCCGTTTCCTCGGCGCCCTCGGCCAGGTCGACCCGGTGCTCGGCGGGCCCCTGCGGCAGGCGCCGCCGCGGTTGTGCGGGGCGTGGTCGGTGCGCTTCCTGGTCGCCACTCCCGAGGCTGCGGTCGACGGCTGGGAGGTGGCGTGGCGGGGCAGCGGCGGCTCGCTGTGGCGCAACCCCGCGTGGCAGCCCGAGCTGCGGGTGGTGGGGCGGACGGTGACCGGCGGCTGGGACCTGCTCCTGTCGGAGACGGTGGATTTCGCAACCACGGCGGTGGTGCCCGAGGGGACGCCGCCGGTGGCGGCGGACCGGGCCGGGATTGTGGTCGCGGCGCTCGAGGGCGCCCGCCTCGGGGCGCGCGTCGACTGCGACGGCCCCTGCCTGGTGGTGGCGGCGGGGCCGTGGGCGCCCGGCTGGCGGGCCTTCGTCGACGGCGTGGAACGGCCGGTGGTGCTCGCCAACCTGGCGGGGCTCGGCGTGGTGGTTCCCGCGGGTGAGCACCGCGTCGCACTCGAGTACCACCCCTGGCGCTGGTGGGGTGGAGTACCCTGAGCGGCATGGAGCCGGTGACGGAGCCCGCGCCCGAGCTGTCGGTGGTGGTCCCGGTCTACAACGAGATCGGCAGCGTCGAGCCGCTGGTCGAGCGCGTCCGCGCCGCCCTCGACGTGGCCGCGCTCACCTGGGAGCTCCTCGCGGTGGACGACGGCTCCGACGACGGCACGGGCGAGCGTCTCGACGAGCTGGCCGCCGCCGAGCCGCGGCTGAAGGTCCTGCACTTCGCGGCCAACTGCGGCCAGTCCGCGGGCCTCGATGCCGGTTTCAGGCACGCCCGCGGCCGCCTGGTGGCGATCCTCGACGCCGATTTGCAGACCTTCCCCGAGGACCTGCCGCAGCTCGTCCACGTCCTCGAGGCGCGAGGCGTGGACGCGGTGGTGGGGATCCGCGCCGAACGACACGACAGCTCGTGGAAGCGCTTCAGCTCGCGCTTTGCCAACGGCGTCCGCAACCGGCTCACCCGCGAGGACATCAAGGACACCGGCTGCCCGATCAAGGTCTTCCGGGCCGAGGCCATCCGCCGGGTCAAGATGTTCACCGGCATGCACCGCTTCCTGCCGACCCTGCTGCGCATGGAGGGTTTCACCGTCGCCCAGGTCCCGGTGCGCCACACCGCGCGCACCGCCGGGACCAGCAAGTACGGTACATGGGACCGCGCCTTCTCCGGCCTCCGCGACGCCCTCGCCGTGCGCTGGATGCAGGACCGCCGCATGCGCTGGAAGCTGCGTTAGCTCCGATCCCGATCCCGATCCCGTACCCGTACCCGTTCCCGAAGGCCGCCCGCCGGCCGCGGACCGGGTCCGCGGCCACGCGGACTCGGCCGACAGGACCTCCGAACGCGGCCGTTCGTCGGTCCCGCCGACCTCGTCCGCCGTGCGCCTCGCGGCGCACGGGCGGGCCTCACCGAGTGTCCCGTCGATGAAGGGCCCGCCCCCGCCCCCCGCCCACCCACCCTCGGAAATCCACGTCGGCCCCCACCCGCCCCACCTCCCGCCGCAGATTTCCGAGGGGCAGGAGTTTTTGTGACTTGGCCCTCCTGATGGCTGCGAGCTGCTCTCGAGGTTTTGCGCGGCTGGTGCGAAAAACCGCCGTCAGAGTATCGGCTCACTCCATCGGCAGGGGCAGGACGACCCGGCCGTCCTGGCGGCTGCGGTCGACCACCGACGCGTAGATGGCGAGGGGTCCGTCGATCTCCACCCGTAGGTCGAACATGGCAGGTGATCTGCAGGCGGTGCCGTCGGAGGTCGGCGGCCGGATGAGGATCTGCTGCCACGAGAGGCCGGGCACCGTGAGCTCTCGCGGCAGGGTGTCGATGGACGGGTCGGCGCTGTCGCCCGCCAGCTCGAGCAGCACGTGCACCTCCCCCTCGAAGGGGTTGGCGAAGCCCACGTAGGTGTCGAAGGTCCGTGGCCCGCAGCGGTCGGGGTGCCAGACGAGGGTCGACAGCAGGTGGGCGCCGGCATTCGGCAGCTCGTCGATCGGGATTCCCGGCACCTCGGTCCCGAAGCCCTCCAACATCGGACAGCACGACGCGATGGCCTCCGGGTCGTGGTTCACCATCCGCGACGAGATCACCATCCCCTCGGTGACGCGGAACACGTACGCGCCGACCGCCTCGTCGGCGGAGCACAGGTCCGCGCCCACCGGGTACCACTCCGAGCTCCCGGGCTCGATGTGGAACTCGGAGCGTCCGGTCCAGGGACAGCTGAACCACGCGTCGGGCGGGATCGTGTACCCCGGCAGGATGGCCTCGATGGTCGCGTCCAGGCGCGACGACGTGGGGTTGCTGAGGTAGATCTCCGAGGTCCACAGGTTGTCGTCGAAGCCCGGCAGGCCGTAGGCGACCGCGGGCACCACCACCAGCTTCGTCTCCTGTCCGTGTGCCCAGGGCGAGACCACAA
>DATIVB010000487.1:0-4665 GCA_035466375.1 Chondromyces sp. | reverse complement strand
ATGCTCTACGACGCCACGCGGTGCATCGGCTGCCAGGCCTGCGTGACGGCGTGCAAGAACGCCAACAACCTGCCGGGCAACCGTTACGATCCCCCGCGCGACCTCAACGGCTACACCAAGAACATCATCAAGCTCTACAAGGACGAGGACGGGGGCTACTCCTACGTCAAGAACCAGTGCATGCACTGCATCGACCCCGGATGCGTCAACGCATGCATGATCGGTGCGTACAAGAAGCGCGAGTTCGGCATCGTGACCTGGGACGGCAGCCGCTGCATCGGCTGCCGCTACTGCCAGGTCGCCTGCCCCTACAACATCCCGAAGTTCCAGTGGGACACCGGGGTGCCGGAGCTCGTCAAGTGCGAGCTGTGCAATCACATCATCTACGACCCTGACACCGGTGGCCTTCGCGAGGGCGCTCTGCCAGGCTGCTGTGCGGCGTGCCCGGTGGACGCGGTCATCTTCGGCACGTACACCGAACTCCTGGCCGACGCCAAGCAGAGGATCGCCGAGCGCCCCGAGCGCTACTGGGGTCCAGACGGCGAGCCCAAGATCTTCGGTCTCACCGACGGCGGCGGCACCCAGGTCCTGTACCTGGCGGACATGAGCTTCGACAAGCTCGGCTTCCCCCAGCTCGACGACGTGGGCACCGCCAAGCAGGCCCGTGACATCCAGCACGGCATCTACCAGGGCTTCATCGCCCCGGTGGCGCTTTACGGCATTCTCGGCATCGTGCTGTGGCGCAACCACCGGGCCAACCGGAAGGAGGAGGGGTGATGGCAAGCCATAGCCACGCGGAACCCATCGGCGGACCCCTCAACAAGAAGTTCATGACCGTGATGGGGGTGATCCTCGGCATCTGGGCCGTGGTCCTCCTGTACCGGTTCATCTTCGGCATCGGGGTCGTCTCCGGCCTCACCGACTACTACCCGTGGGGCGTCTGGATCGCGTTCGACGTTGTCACCGGGACGGCCCTCGCCTGCGGCGGCTACGCGGTCGCGATCCTCGCCTACATCCTCAACAAGGGCAAGTACCACCCGCTGGTGCGGCCCGCGATCCTCACCAGCGCCCTGGGCTACTCCATGGCGGGCCTGGCCATCGTCCTCGACGTCGGCCGGTGGTGGGGCATCTGGAAAATCCCCCTCGGCGGCTTCCCCGACATGGGCCGCTACAACTGGAACTCGGCGCTGCTCGAGGTGGCGCTTTGCGTCATGGCGTACGTCGGCGTGCTCTGGATCGAGCTCGGTCCCGCCTTCCTCGAGAAGTGGAAGGCGACCTCGAAGAGCTCGGGCCTGCAGAGCTTCGCCAGGGCGGGCCTCAAGTTCTACGACAAGGCCCTGATCTGGATCGTCGCCCTCGGCCTGCTGCTGCCGACCATGCACCAGAGCTCGCTGGGGACCCTCATGCTGCTCGCCGGCGAGAAGCTCCACGGCCTGTGGTACACGCCCTGGATCCCGCTGCTCTTCCTCATCTCGTGCATCGGGATGGGCTACGCGGTGGTGGTCTGGGAGTCGTCCCTGTCCCACCGGCTGTTCGGGAGGGAGTCCGAGCGCGAGATGCTGATCTCGATGTCGGGCGCCATGGTCGTGGTGACCTCCCTGTACCTGGCTCTGCGCTTCGCCGACATCATCATCAGCGGCAAGGCGGGCCTCATGTTCACCTCGGGCTGGCTGAGCATCGTCTTCTGGGCCGAGATCGCCCTGTTCGCGGTCGCGACCTTCCTGCTCGCGAGCAAGACCCGCCGACGCCACTTCCCGACCATGCTGTCGGCCTCGATCCTGCTCATGCTCGCCGGAGCGGCGTACCGGTTCAACACCTATATCACCGCTTACAACCCGGCGCCGGGGCAGACCTACTTCCCGTCATTCCTCGAGGTCTACATCACCGTCGGCGTGATCGCCCTGGAGATCACTCTGTATTACGTCATCGTGAAACGTTATCCGATCATCGGCGGTGTCCCCGCCGGTGTCTCGGCGAAGTAGAAGGGGGTCTCAGATGGCCAGAATCACTGTCGACCCGATCACTCGGATCGAGGGTCATCTGCGCATCGACGTCGAGGTCGATCGCGGAAAGGTCCAGAACTCCTGGTCCTCGGGTCAAATGTGGCGCGGCATCGAGAAGATTCTCGAGGGCCGCGACCCGCGCGATGCCTGGGCCTTCACCCAGCGCATCTGCGGCGTCTGCACCACGGTCCACGCCATGGCGTCGGTGCGCTCGGTCGAGAACGCTCTCGGCATCCAGGTGCCGATGAACGCGCAGCTGATCCGCAACCTGATCATCGCGGCGCACGCGCTGCACGATCACATCGTCCACTTCTACCACCTGTCCGCCCTCGACTGGGTTGACGTGGTGTCGGCCCTGAGCGGCGACCCGGCGCGGGCGTCGAAGCTCGCCGAGTCGCTGTCGCCGTGGCCCGGCAACAGCGAAAAGCAGCTCGCCGCCGTCAAGGCGAAGCTCAAGGGCTTCGTCGAGGCCGGCCAGCTCGGCATCTTCACCAACGGCTACTGGGGCCACCCGGCCATGAAGCTGTCGCCGGACGTCAACCTGCTGGCGGTGGCGCACTACCTGCAGGCCCTCGACTACCAGCGCAAGGCACTCCAGGCGGTGGGCATCCTCGGCTCGAAGACGCCCAACATCCAGAACCTGACCGTCGGCGGCGTCATGAACGCCATCAACCTCGACAACCAGGCGACCCTCAACATGTACCGGCTCTACCAGGTCCGGGACCTCCTCGAGGAGGTCAAGACCTTCGTCGAGCAGGTCTACGTGCCGGACGTCTGCGCCATCGGCGCCATGTACGCCGACTGGACCGGCTACGGCGCCGGCGTGACCAACTACCTGGCGGTCCCCGACATGCCGCTCGACACCGCCGGCACCACCTTCGACCTCCCTGGCGGCACGATCTTCAACGCCGACCTGGGAAGCGTCAAGGCGATCACCGGCTTCAACGACCCCTACTTCAAGGACAACGTGGCCGAGAGCATCGCCCACGCCTGGTACGACGGCGACTGGCAGCTGCACCCCTGGGAGGAGGACACCGTCCCCAACTACACCGGCTTCGAGCCCGAGGGCCGCTACTCCTGGGTCAAGGCGCCTCGCTTCCAAGGCAAGCCGATGCAGGTCGGCCCCCTGGCCCAGGTCCTGGTCGGCTTCGCCCAGGGCCACGAGCCCACCGTCCGCTGGGCGTCGGCCGCCCTCGACAACGTGTCGGCTGTCGCCGGAACCAAGGTCGGCCCGGGCATCCTCCACTCCACCATCGGCCGGCACGCCGCGCGCGCCATCCGCGCCGCGATCATCGCCGAGCTTTCCCTCAAGCACTGGGACCTGCTGGTCAACAACATCGCCAGCGGCGACACCGAGATCTTCACGCCGTTCGAGTTCCCGCGCGGCGTCATCCAGGGCGTCGGCTTCCACGAGGCGCCCCGCGGCGTGCTGTCCCACTGGTGCGTCATCGAGGACGGCAAGATCAAGAACTACCAGTGCGTCGTGCCGTCCACCTGGAACGCCGGGCCGCGTGACGCCGAGGGCCAGCTGGGCCCCTACGAGGCCTCCCTGGTCGGCAACCCCATCGCGGACGAGAAGAAGCCCCTCGAGGTGCTGCGGACCGTCCACTCCTTCGACCCCTGCCTGGCCTGCGCCATCCACACCCTCGACCCCGAGGGCAACGAGCAGGCGACGGTGAAGGTGCTGTAGGTCGATTCACGCTTCATTCACTCACCGGGCCGGGAGGCGACTCCCGGCCTGTTTTCATTTTAGGTAGTAGGTATTAGGTATTAGGTATTAGGTATTAGGTCATCGCACCATCGCATCGCACGTCGGAGGGAACGTGCGATGCCTCTGCACCCGAAGCTGGCCCGCCTGTTCCCCGTGACGCCGAATCGAAGGTGCGATGACCTGCCACTCGGAACCCAACGACAGGCAGCGGGCCCGGTAGTGTGCCGATAGCTCTGCAAAAAGAGTGAGAGGGCCATGAGGCTCCGATAGATTCGGGAATTGGCGTGAAACCCGAAGAAGGAGGAGCGACATGGCCCAAGAGAAGCGTATCGCGTTGGTGGACGACTGGAAAGAGGTGTTGAAGAACGACGAAGGCATTCGCGAGGCGGTTCGGGAGTACGTCCAGGAAGTCCTCGAGGCAGAGATGGATGAAGCGCTTGGTGCGGGGAAATGGGAGCGGTCCGAAGCAAGACTCGGCTATCGGTCCGGTTACTACGGTCGGACGCTCATCACACGCGTGGGCAAGCTTGAGCTGCGGGTGCCGCAGGATCGTCACGGGCGGTTTTCGACCGAGGTGTTCGAGAGGTACCAGCGATCGGAGAAGGCACTGGTTTCCGCGTTGAGCGAGATGTACGTGCAAGGAGTGTCGACACGCAAGGTGAAGGCGATCACCGAGCAGCTGTGCGGGCACGAGTTTTCGGCGTCGACGGTGAGTCGGATCAACAAGAAGTTGGATACCGAGTTGAAGAAGTTCGCCGATCGCAAGCTTGAGGAACCGTACCCGTACCTGATCCTCGACGCCCGGTACGAGAAGGTCCGAGAGGATGGTGTGATCCGATCTCGAGCGGTCCAGATCGCGATCGGGATCAACTGGGATGGTCGTCGCTGCGTGCTTGGCGTCGAGCTGGCCAATCGCGAGAGCGCGTCAAGCTGGAAGACGTTTCTGGAAGG
>DATIVB010000486.1:0-5756 GCA_035466375.1 Chondromyces sp. | reverse complement strand
CGGCGATCCGGGGACCGAAAAAAGAAGAAGAGATACCATGACGAGGTGAGAGCGCTCCGCTTCCTCGCCATCGTCGGCTACATCGGTTACCTGGTCAACGTCGGCCTGCTGCTGGTCATCCTGCCGTGGTCGCGGGCCTGGGGCCGGCTGCTGACCATGCTGCCGCTGGGCACGGCGATCGGCTTCGACCAGCCGTGGCTGCGCGGCACGATCTCGGCCTTCGGGGTCCTCCACCTCCTCCTGGTGCTGTGGGAGCTCGTCCACCCGACCCTCCTCACCCCGGTCCTCGAGCGCCCATCTCAAGACAACCAGCGGTCTTGATCGACGACCCGGATCCCCATACACTGCCCGCGTGGGGCGTCAGATCCTGATCGTCGACGACGAGCCGTACATCCTGCGCATCCTGTCCTTCAAGCTGCGCCGTGAGGGGTTCGCCACCATCGAGGCGGACTCGGCCGAGTCCGCCGAGCAGCTTCTCGGCGAGCACGACGTCGACCTGGTGCTGCTCGACGTCGGGCTCGCGACGCCGACCAACGGCTTCGACCTCGCCGCCAAGCTGCGGCGCAACGCGAGGACCCGCCACCTGCCCATCATCATGCTCACCGCCCGCGGCTTCGCCAGCGACGTCCTCCGGGGGCGCGAGGTCGGGGCCACCGGCTACATCACCAAACCCTTCACGGCCGACGAGGTCATCCACCGCGTCCGCGCCCTGCTCGACTGATCCGTCTTGACGATGCCGGGCGCGCAACGTAGGCTCGCAGGCCGGAGGCGCGGCACCAGATGTATCGAAAAACACTGAACCTACCCAATACCGGCTTCTCGATGCGCGCCAAGCTGCCGCAGCGCGAGCCGGAGATGCTCGAGCGTTGGCGTGAAAGTGATCTCTACGGGCGGATCCGCGCGGCCCGTGCCGGCGCGCCGCGCTTCATTCTCCACGACGGCCCGCCCTACGCCAACGGCTCGATCCACATGGGCACCGCCCTCAACAAGATCCTCAAGGACATCGTCGTCAAGTCCCGGACCATGCTCGGCTACGACAGCCCCTACGTGCCGGGCTGGGACTGCCACGGCCTGCCCATCGAGCACCAGGTGGACAAGCAGCTCGGCGCCAAGAAGCTCGACATGAGCATCGCCGACATCCGGAAGGCCTGCCGGGAGTACGCCGAACGCTTCTACAAGGTGCAGCGCGACGAGTTCGTGCGCCTCGGCGTCCTCGGCGCCTGGGACCGCCCCTACCTGACCATGGAGCACGCCTACGAGGCCGACATCGCCTCCGCCCTGCACGGCTTCATGCTCGCCGGCTACGTGCAGCGCGGCTTGAAGCCGGTGCACTGGTGCTCCGAGTGCCGGACCGCCCTCGCGGAGGCCGAGGTCGAGTACCGCGAGCACGCGAGCCCTTCGATCACGGTCGCCTTCGCGCTCGACGACGACGCCCGCGAGCGCCTCGGGATCGAGCCCGGCGCCGACGCCACGGCCCTGATCTGGACGACCACGCCCTGGACCCTGCCGGCCAACCTCGCGATCGCCCTCCACCCCGACTTCGAGTACTCGCTGGTGCGCGCCGGCGGGTCCCTCTACGTCGTCGCCTCCGAGCTCCTCGCCGCCACCACGGAGCTCGCCGGGTGGGCCGCGCACGAGACGGTCCGCGTGTTCAAGGGCGGGCTGCTGGAGCACGCGCACTACCGCCACCCGCTGAACGGCAGCCGGGGCCTCTTCATCCTCGCCCCCCACGTGACCCTCGAGCAGGGCACGGGCCTGGTCCACACCGCGCCCGGCCACGGCGCCGAGGACTACGTGATCGGCATGACGTACGGGCTCGAACCCTACGCCCCGGTCGGCGACGACGGCCGCTTCACGGAGGCCGTGGCGGAGTGGGCGGGGCTGCACGTCCACGAGGCCAACGGACCGATCGTCGAGCGCCTCGGCGAGCTCGGCGTGCTGGTGGCGCACCGGGTGGTCGAACACTCGTACCCCCACTGCTGGCGGTCGAAGAACCCGGTCATCTTCCGCGCCACCAACCAGTGGTTCATCCGCATGGACCGCCACGAGCTGCGCCAACGTTCGCTCGCCGCGCTGCACGAGGCAAGGTGGATCCCACGCTGGGGCGAGGCGCGGATCGAGGGGATGGTCGCCAACCGTCCCGACTGGTGCATCTCCCGGCAGCGCATGTGGGGGGTGCCGATCACCGTCTTGAACTGCAAGGACTGCGGCGCCGCGGCCATCAACGAGACCGTCTTCGACCATATCCGCCGGATCTTCGTCGCCGAAGGCTCGGACGCATGGTACGTCCGCGAGGCCCGCGAGCTCCTGCCGCCCGGCTATACCTGCGCCGACTGTGGGGCCAGCGACTTCAGCAAGGAGACCGATATCCTCGACGTCTGGTTCGACTCCGGCGTCAGCCACCTCGCGGTCTGCGACAGCGACCGCTACGGCCTCGACTGGCCGGCGGACCTCTACCTCGAGGGTCAGGACCAGTACCGCGGCTGGTTCCAGTCGTCGCTGGTGGCCGCGGTCGGCCTCAAGGGCTCGCCGCCCTACCGCGAGGTCGTGACCCACGGCTTCGTGGTCGATGCCGAGGGCCACAAGATGTCGAAATCGATCGGCAACGTCATGACGCCGGGCGAGCTCCTCGACCGTTACGGCGCCGACATCATCCGCCTGTGGACGGCGATGGTCGACTTCCGCGAGGACATCCGGATCTCCGAGGAGATCATGGCCCGCAACGCCGAGGCCTACCGCAAGATCCGCAACACCCTGCGCTTCCTGCTCGGCAACCTGGCGGACTTCGACCCCGACCGCGACGCGGTGCCGGCGGGCGATCTGCGGGCGCTCGACGCGTACATCCTCCGCGCCTGCGCGCGGCTCAAAGACGAGGTGGCCGAGGCCTACCGCCGCCACGAGCTCGCCGCGCTCTCGCACCGCCTGCTCAACTTCTGCACCGTCGAGCTCTCGAGCCTTTACCTCGACGTCAACAAGGACCGCCTCTACTGCGAGCACCCCGAAGACCGTTCACGGCGCGCGACCCAGACCGTGCTCCACCGCGTCGCCCGCACCCTCGCCACCCTGCTGGCGCCGGTGCTGTCCTTCACCGCCGAGGAGCTCTGGCTGCTGCTGCCGGGCACGCGCGAGGACTCGGTCCACCTGGCCACTTTCGAGAGCTTCGAGGACGTCGCGGCGGACGACGCAACCGACGTCCGGGTGCGGCGCCTGCTCGGTCTGCGCGACGGCGCCCTCGCCGCTCTCGAGGGCCTCCGCCAGGGCGGCGCGATCGGTAAGTCGGAGGAGGCGCAGGTGGTCTGGGACGGCGACGCCTCGCTCCTCGAAGAGGACCTCGAGGCCACCGGCATCGACCTCCGGACCCTGCTCATCGTCTCGCGGTGCGGGCCGGGTGCGGCCGGCGACAGCCCGACCGAAATCGCGACCTACCCCGGCCTGCGGCTCGCGATCACCGCCTTCGACGCCGCCACCTGCAGCCGTTGCTGGCGCCGTTTCGAGGAGTTGGTGGACGACGCCGGAATGCCCGACCTCTGCGCGCGCTGCCACGGGGTGGTCTCCCGGCTCCTCGCCGAGGGGCGCGCCGAGCTCGGGGAGCCCGAGGCCCGATGAGGGCCGCACTCCCCTGGCTCACAGCCTGCCTGATCGTGGTCCTCGACCGCCTCACCAAGGCGGCGGTCCTCGAGCACCTGGCGCCGGGATCGTGGCTCGAGGTCCTGCCCGGCTTCGCCCTGACCCACGTCCACAACCCGGGCATCGCCTTCAGCCTCTTCGCCGGCGGCGGCCCGCTCACCCGGGTCGTGCTGCACCTCGTGATCTTCACCTCGGTGGTCATCATCGCCGCCATGGTGGTCCGGCACGCCCACCACAGCCGGCTGGCCGGGGTCGCGTTCGGCCTGATCCTCGGCGGCGCGGTCGGCAACCTCATCGACCGCGTCCTCTACGGCTGGGTGATCGACTTCGTGCACCTGTGGGTGCGGGTCGGCGGCCGGGCCTGGTCCTGGCCGGACTTCAACGTCGCCGACGCCGCCATCACCAGCGGCGCCGTGCTGCTCATCATCTCCGAACTCCGCGGCCGGCCCCGGGAGGACGATGCACCCGATTCTGATTGATCTCGGCTTTTTCCAGCTGCCGACTTACGGCGTGCTGCTCGCCCTCGGCGTCGTCGCAGGCCTGGTGACCCTCAAGCTCCGGGCGGACGCTTCCGGCATGGACGGCGCCCGCCTGGTGGACTTCGCGCTGTGGCTGGTGATCTGGGCGCTCCTCGGCGCCAAGCTGCTGCTGGTGATCGTCGAGCTGCCGCGCTACCTCGCCGACCCGGCGGCGCTCGTCGGCATGGTCCGCGCCGGCGGCGTCTTTCTCGGCGGCTTCATCGCGGCGGTGATCGCCGCGGTCGTGCTGCTCAGGCGCTACCGCCTGCCGGCCCTGCCCACCTTCGATGTCATCGCGCCCTCGCTCGCCCTCGGCCACAGCATCGGCCGCATCGGCTGCCTGATGGCCGGCTGCTGCTGGGGCGGACACTGCGAGCTGCCGTGGGCGATCACCTACACCGATCCGGTGGCCGCCGAGCGGCTGGGGACGCCCCTGCACGTCGCCCTGCACCCTTTTCCGGTCTACGCGGCGCTCTTCAACTTCGCGCTCTACCTCGGGCTCGCCGCCCTCTTCAAGCGCCGCCACTCCCCCGGGCGGGTCTTCGCCACCTACCTGGTGCTCTACGGTACCGGGCGCTTCCTGCTCGAGTGGACCCGGGGCGACGCGGTTCGCGGCTTCGTGCTCGGCGGCGCGCTCTCCACGAGCCAGCTGATCGCCCTCGGCCTGCTGGTCGCCGGCGCCGGCCTCCACTGGTGGATCGGGCGCCGCGCCCGGGCGTGACCACCCGCCACGCCTTCACCGTCCCCGAGGCGCTCGACGGCGCCCGTCTCGACCGCTGCCTCGCCGAGCTTCACCCCGAGTGGAGCCGCTCGCGGGTGCGCAAGCTCATCGACGGCGGGTACGTCCTATTCGAGGGTCGGCCCGCCAAGGCGGCGGCACTGGTCCGCACCGGGCTGACAATCATCGTCGACGAGCCGCCCCCCGAGACGCTGACGACCGAGGCCGAGGCGATTCCCCTCGACATCCTGCACGAGGATGAGGACCTCCTGGTCCTCAACAAGCCCACCGGCCTCGTCATCCACCCCGCGGCCGGCAACCCGAAGGGCACCCTGGTCAACGCGCTGCTCCACCACTGCAAGGACCTCTCGGGGATCGGCGGCGTCGAGCGCCCGGGCATCGTCCACCGTCTCGACAAGGACACCACCGGGCTCATGGTGGTCGCCAAGTCGGACCGCGCCCACCTCGCGCTCTCGATCGCCTTCCGCCAGCGCCGCATGGACAAGACCTACCTCGCCGTGTGCTACGGCGTGCCGCGCGAGGCCGACGGCGTCGTCGACGCACCGATCCGCCGCCACCCGAGCGAGCGCCAGCGCATGGCGGTGGCAGGCGACGGCCGCGCCGCGCGCACCCTCTACCACCTCGAGGAGAGTTTCGGCGGCGCGAGCCTCCTCAGCTGTCGGCTGGTCACCGGACGCACCCACCAGATCCGGGTGCACATGGCCCACATCGGCCACGCCGTCGTCGGCGACCCCCTCTATGCCGGCCGGCAGTGGCGCAACCTGCCGGACCCCGAGGCCCGGGCGGCGTGCCGCGACTTCCCGCGCCAGGCCCTGCACGCCTGGCGGCTCGGTTTCGTCCACCCAGTGACCAACGAGCGGGTCGCCTTCGAG
>DATIVB010000485.1:0-5102 GCA_035466375.1 Chondromyces sp. | reverse complement strand
CTCGTCGAGGTCGAAGGCGAGGCCCAGGAGGTCGCCCGGGAAAAGGATCAGCTCCTCGGAGCGCACGCCGGCGAGCCCCGAGGCGGTGGCCACGCCTCGGCCCACGAAGTCGAGGGTGCCGACCTCCTCGATGCGCAGCGTGGCGGCGCGGCCGTGCGCCGCCGAGAGGGCATCGCCGACCCGCTCGACGAGCCGCTGCAGCCCGGAGGTCACGTCGCCTCCGCGGACTCGCCGGCGTCGTCGGCCTCCCCACTGCTGCGGCCGCGTTCCGCGGTCTCGCGCAGCCTCGACAGCACGGCCTCCTCCAGGGAGCGCAGGTAGTCGCGCACGCTCCAGGCGATGCGCCGGTCACCCGCCGCGACCTCGATGCCCGCGATCAGTTCGTCATCCACCTCGAAGCGGATCTCGGGTCCGTCGCCGAGCAGCTCGGTGAGGGCGTCCTCCAACTCCTGCCGGCGCTCGTCCGCGGGCTCGAAGGACGAGCGGACGACGGCTTTGCGGCCGTTCGAGCCGGCGGCCTCGCGGAGCTTTGACCGGCGGTCCTCGTCGAGCTCGTCGAGCCTCTTCAGGAACATCCGCTGGACCTCACGCTCCAGATCCTCGCCGGCGAGATCGCGGAGGGCATTTTCGAGGGCGTCGCCGAGCAGGCCGGCGACGCGCCGCTCGAGCTCGCCCGAGAGATCGTCCTGCTCTTTCTCCAGCGAGCGCAGCCAGCGGCCCTTCTTCTCCTCGACCTCCCGGCGCGCCTGCTGAAGCAGCTCGTCCCGGCGCTCCGCCGCCTCCTGGCGGGCCTCCTCCAGCAGCTCATCCCGCCGTTCCTCCACATCGCGGCGCTCGGCCTCGGCCTCCTCGGCCGCGGCGTCGGCCTTCTCGCGCGCCTCGTCGGCCGCCTCGAGACGGTCGGCGATCTCCTGCTCGCGCTCCGCCATGACGCTCATGATCGGGCGGTAGAGGAAGCGGTGCAGGAGCACCAGCAGGATCACGAAGTTGACGACCTGCGCCGCCAGGGTCAACCAGTCGATCTGCACGGCTCAGCCGCCGTTCTGGGTGACGTGGTTCCACACCGGGTTGGCGAAGATCAGGATCATCGCCACCACGAAGCAGTAGATCGCGGTGGACTCGATCATCGCCAGGCTCACGAACAGCGTGCGGGTGATGGTATTGGCCGCATCGGGCTGCTGGGCGATCGCCTGCAGGGCCTGCGCGGCCGCGCGCCCCTCGGCCAGCGCCGGGCCGATGGAACCGATCGCGGTCGACTCGATCATCGCCAGCCCCACGAACAGGGTGCGGGTCAGGGTCCCGGCCTCGTCCGGCTGGCGGGCGATCGCCTCCAGCGCGGCAGTCACGGCGCGGCCCTCGGCGATGGCCGGCGCGATGGAGCCGATCGCCATGGTGAGGCCGGCTATGACGAGCGAGCCGAGCCCGATGACGGTGGTGGTGTCCATTCAGGTGTCTCCTTTCTCGGGGCCGCGGCGGCGCCCGGCGCGGCCGCCGTCGGCGGCGGCCCGTCCGTTCTGCACCTGGACCGCGGAGGCGATGTAGACGGTCGCGAGGACTGCGAAGATGTAGGCCTGGACCTGGCCGATCAGGAGCTGCAGGATGAGGATCGGAACCGGCACGAAGAACGGCGCGATGGAGAGCAGGATGCCGACCAGCACGGTGCCGCTCAAGACGTTGCCGAACAGCCGGACCGCCAGCGCCACTGTCCGCGACAGCTCCGAGATGATGTTGAAGGGCAGCATCAGCGGCGTCGGGCTGACGTAGTGCCGGAGAAAGCCGACGGCCCCCGCCTCGCGGACGCCGAGGATGGGCACCGCGAGGAAGACGCAGCCGGCGAGCGCCGCGGTGGTGGACAGCGAGGCCGTCGGCGGCTCGTAGCCGGGCACGAAGGCGAGCAGATTGGCAACGGCGATGAAGAGGTACAGGGTCGCGATGAAGGGCAGGTAGGGTGCCGGGTCCTGCCCGGTGGCGTCGGCGATCTCGTTGCGGATCCTGGCGACCACCGCCTCGAGAACCGTCTGCGCCCGCGCCGGGCGCTCGAGCGCCCGCAGACGGCGGGTGACGAGGCGCGCGCCGACGACCAGCGCGGCCATCACGCCCCAGCTGAAGAGGAGCGTCGCGTTGACGGCCAGCGGACCGAGCTCGAGGATGACCGAGGCGTCCGGGCTGAGCTCCATCAGCAGCTCCCTTCGGCGTCGGTCCGGGCGCGCCGTGGCCGCTGCCTTCGGACCACCGCCGCCCGCGCCGCGAGGAAGCCGAGGCCACCCGCCGCCAGCTGCTGCCAACCGGCCGCCGCCAGCAGGGAGAACCCGGCCAGTAGCAGCGCCGCGCGGAGCGCGAAGCTGGCGGCCCAGAGCAGGACCGGACGGCGCGCGCCCGCCATCTGCCTGGCTGTCAGCCAGAGGCACTGGAAGTACAGCCCGCCGAGGAGCACCCCTGCCGCCAGGGCGAGCGGAAGCGTCCAACCCGTGGTCATGAACGATCACCCCGCGAGGTCCGCGAGACCCACAGCCAGGCGATGACGCAGCCGATGGCGGCTCCCGCGAAGAGGCCCGTCAACGTCCACGAGATCCGGTCGTCGAGCACCCCGTCGAGCCAGATGCCGGCCGCGACGCCGATCAGGGTCGGCAGCGCCACCGACCAGCCGACGATCCCGAAGGCTCCCAGGCCGAGCCACAGCGGATTGCGGCCGGAGGCACGCGATCGCAGCTTCCGGGACGCCTTGCCGGCGATCTCCCGCATCAGGTCCCTCTCGCCGTCCCGCTCAGCCATTCTCGCCCCACCCGAGGTCGACGAACGCCCGCACCAGGTTCGACTCGAGACGCGCCAGCGCCGAGACCGCACGCCGCTCGTGCTCGCTGCGGCGTTCGAGGTGCTCGCGCACGGTCCGCTCGAGGTCTCCGATCGAGTCGCCGCGAACCGCGTCGCGGACCGAGACCGCGACCTCGGCCCCCGCCTTGACCAGCACCCCGCGATCGACAGCCAGCAACCGCTCCTCGCCTGCGACGGTGTAGCTCAGGATGCCGGGCACCAGAGTCGTCACGAAGTCGAGGTGGCGCGGTTTGACGGTGAAGGCGCCGTCCGCGGTCTCGGCCGCCACCCGCCGGACCTCGTTCTCGTCCAGCACCATCCCGGTCGGGGTCCGCACCTGGAGCTTCATCGGTGCTCCCGCTCGAGGTCGTCGAGGCTGCCGATCATGTACAGGTCGCGCTCCGGAACGTCGGCCAGCTCGTCGCCGAGGATCGCCTCGCAGCCCGTCAGGGTGTCCTCGCGGTCGACCATGCGCCCCTCGCTGCCGGTGAACTGCTCGGTCACGTGAAACGGCTGGGTGAGGAAGCGCTCCAGCTGGCGGGCCCGGCGCACCGTCGCCCGGTCTTCGCGCGACAGCTCCTCCATGCCCAGCATGGCGATCAGGTCCTTGAGGTCCTCGTACTCGGCCAGCGTCCGCCGCACCTCCTGACCGACCCGGTAGTGCCGGGCGCCCACCACCTGCGGCGTCAGCATCTTGGAGCCCGACTGGCGCACGTTGACGGCCGGGTACAGGCCCTGGGACGCGCGGTCGCGCGACAGCACGATGGAGGACGAGAGGTGGCCGAAGGTGTGCACGGCCGCGGGGTCCGTGAAGTCGTCGGCGGGGACGTACACCGCCTGCACCGAGGTGATGGCGCCGTCCGCGGTCGAGGAGATGCGCTCCTCGAGGTCGGCGAGCTCGGTGGCCAACGTCGGCTGGTAGCCGAGGCGGGAGGGCAGGCGGCCCATCAGGCCCGAGACCTCCTGTCCGGCCTGGATGAAGCGGAAGATGTTGTCGATGAGCAGCAGCACGTCGTGGTCGGTGTGGTCGCGGAAGTGCTCGGCCATGGTGAGCGCCGCGTGGCCGACCCGGAAGCGGGCGCCCGGCTGCTCGTTCATCTGCCCGAAGACCAGGACCGCCCGGTCGAGGACCTCGACCTCCTCGAGCTCCCGGTACAGCTCCTCGGCCTCCCGCGAGCGCTCCCCGATGCCGCAGAAGACGCTCACGCCCTCGTGGCGTCCCGCCATGTTGTGGATCAGCTCCATGATCAGCACCGTCTTGCCGACCCCTGCGCCGCCGAACATCCCCGCCTTGCCGCCGAGCTCCAGGGGCGACACCAGGTCGATTACCTTGATGCCGGTCTCGAAGACCTCCTGGCTGGTGGTGCGCTCGATGATCGGCGCCGGAGCGCCGTAGATGGGTCGCCGCTCGATGCCCTCCAGGGCCTCTCCGGAGTCGATGGTGTCGCCGAACACGTTGAACACCCGCCCCAGCAGGCGCTCCCCCACCGGCGCGCGCAGGGTCTCGCCGACGTCCGCCACCGCGGCCCCCCGCGCCAGACCTCGGGTCGGCGTCAGGGCGATGCAGCGCACCACGCTGGCGCTGAGCTGGGTCGCGACCTCCATGGCCACCTCGTCGTCGTCGCCCGAACGAAGCAGCGCGTACATCGCCGGCAACCGGTGTGCGAATCGGGCATCCACGATGCCGCCGTGAACCGCGGTCACGACGCCCGTGTTGACTGGCTGATCGCGTGCTTCCATGAGTCTCGTCGATCTCCCGTCCCGCGGCGCGGACGCCGGCCGCGGGTGTTCGCCGGGCGCCGGGAATGGGCCGGCACGCCCCGCTGCAGTTCGCCCGCAGGGCCCCCCAACGGCCCCCGCCAGCATCGTCCGGCCGCCGTCCCGGACCAATCGGGGGTCGCCTCTCACCCCCTTGGGGGACGCCCCCCGTTGCGCTGCCGGATGCTGTATGGTCGGGTGGACGAGCCGGCGCTTCGGCGCCCGGGAGATCGAACATCATGCGCACGAGGAGCCTCGACGTCACCCGCTACAGCCGCGAGGGCCTGCGCCGCGACGCAGCCGCCCTCCTCATGGTGGTGCGTGAATGTCACTCCTTCGAGGTCGCCCGCGACCGACTCCGCGCCCGCGTATCGCAGATCGAGTTCGACACCTTGAGGGGCCGCGCGGCACCGCCGTCCAACGAGCTGATCCGGGTCCGCGACTGCGCGGCGGCGCTCACCACCATGCTCAGCGAGCGGGCCGACGCGCGCGCCGGCTTCAGCGTCGCCGAGGCGCTGTGGGACGTCACCCTG
>DATIVB010000484.1:0-7954 GCA_035466375.1 Chondromyces sp. | reverse complement strand
CGGAAGATGCCGCCCTGGCAGGACGCGCTCCGCCGCTACCTGGTGGGGCCATGAGGGCGCTGATCACCGGCGTCACGGGCTTCGTCGGCGGCCACCTCGTCGAGCAGCTGGCGGCCGAAGAGCCCGGGCTCGAGCTGTGGGGCCTGGTGTGGGACGAGGAACCCGGAAAGGCGCCATCGTCGGTTCGCCAGCTGAGCGGCGACCTGTCGCTCCCCTCCTCGCTGTCGCGCAACCTCGAGATCGCGCGCCCCGACCTCGTCTTCCACCTGGCCGGGGCGACCTCGGTGGCGAGCTCCTGGGAGCAGCCCGACCGTTCCTTCCAGGTCAACGCCGTCGGGACCCTGAACCTGCTCGAGGCGCTGCGCGCGTCGGGCCTGCAGCCGACCGTCGTCATCGCCTCCTCGGCCGAGGTCTACGGCGCGGTCCCGCGCACCGAGCAGCCGATCACGGAGGCGGCGCCGCTCGCACCGGTTTCGCCCTATGCGGCGAGCAAGGCGGCCCAGGACCTGATCGCCGCCCAGTACCACCGCGGCTTCGGGCTGCCGACGGTGCGACTGCGGCTCTTCCCGCACACCGGCCCGCGGCGGCCGCCGCAGTTCGCGCTCTCGAGCTTCGCCCGCCAGATCGCCCGCATCGAGCGCGGGCTCGAGCCGCCGGTGCTCGCGGTCGGCAATCTCGAGGCAGTGCGCGACTTCACCGACGTACGGGACGTCGCCCGCGCCTACCGCCTGGCGGCCGCAAAGGGCCGGCCTGGCGCCGCCTACAACGTCGGCAGCGGCCGCGGGGTCAGCATCCGCGGGGCGCTCGGGATCCTGCTCGGCCTCTCGCACGCCGAGATCGAGGTCACGGTGGACCCCGCGCGGCTCCGGGCCGCCGACGTCGAGGCCCTGGTGGCCGACGTCTCGAGCTTCACGGCGGACACCGGCTGGCGGCCCGAAATCCCCCTCGAGCGGACGCTCGGGGACCTGCTCGACTGGTGGCGGGAGCAGCTGCAGAGATGATGCGGGCCGAGAGCGGGCACCGGGACTGCGACGGTCCGCCGGGTCCGTGGCATAGTCGAACAGGGAGGGATCGTTCATGAACATGGACCGGCGCAACCGGATCGCGCAGTGGGCCTTCGACACCCGGTCGATCCTCGGCCGCTTCCACCTCTGGCTGGAGGACGTCGAGATCGAGTACCACGGCCGGCAGGAAAACGACGATCTCTCGTTCGCAGGCGGGTCCCTGGAACGGGCGTTCGTGGTCGCGGCCGCCGTCACGGCCCTCGGCACCCGCCTCTTCGGCCGCTGGGGCGAGGGCGCCGGCCTCGACAAGGCCGGCATCAACCGGGTCAAGAAAGACGCCGACGCGGTCTCGGCCTACGCCCTGTCGGAGGCCCTCTGGTACCTGACCCGCAGTCTGCCCGAGAACCACGCGGTGATGGTCTCCCTCGGCGAGGGCCTGATGCCCAAGGCCGGCGAGACGCCCGAAATGGGCTCGAACCCGCTGCTCGGCTTCGGGCGCGTCTACGCGAGGCCGCAGGTGGCGCGCTTCCTCGACCGCCGCGTGCACCGGCTCGTCAACGACCCCGCCTACGAGTGGTCGGAGTTCTGGCAGGACCTGCAGGTGGCGGGCATCACGGTGTGGGGCGCCGCGGTGGACACCCTCGAGAACACCTCGCGCTTCGCCAAGGGCAGCCCGACCGGCGCCATGACCATCGTCCACCTCTTCGACCAGCCGCTCAAGGTGGCCCGCCCCTACGAAGGCTACATGGGCAATCTGGTGCTGCCGCGGCGGGTGGTGGAGAAGGCGGCCGAGCGCTCGATCCTGATCGACTACCGCACCCCGCGGGCGAAGGTCATGGAAGCGATCCGCGACACCTACCCGGGCATCGTCCCCGAGCACGTCCACGTGTGGACCCTGGGCGGGAAATCGCGCCGGCAGCGCCTGAGCGCGCTGTGGGACGAATGGCAGGCGCTCGGCGCCCATGTCGTCGAGGACGGATGGACCCTTCCCGACACCCGGTATCCCATCTTCACCGAGTCGGGCACCTACGCGCCGGTCTTCCGGGTCGGAGAGTTCACCGACGAGGCCGGCGCGCCCCACCTCTTCATCTGCGACGGCTACGCCGCCTCGGCGGAGGCGATGCAGGCCGCGAGCCTCGACCCGATCCTCGACCTGTCGACCTCGATGTGCCTGTTCTCGTCGCGCTTCGAGGCCTCGGCCGACCGCGAGCGCGAGCTCATCGCCCTCGACCCCGACGCCGAGGAGTTCCCCTCCCGCCTGGCGGCGACCATCGGTGCCGAGCTCACGCCCGAGCTCGTCGATGCCTACCGCGAGAGCCTGCGTTCGGCGCGCGCGGCGCTGATGCCGGTCCACCGGCGCACCATCACCGCCGATGATTTCTTCCCGCTCAAGGACTGGCGGGTCCTCGCCCTGGCCGGCTATATGCTGCCCGACCCCTATTGCGATCGCGATGGCGTCGAGAAGGCCGCGGACGACATCTACCGGGTGACGACCCGCGCCGCCACCCGCCGCGGCATGATCGACGTCACCCTGAGCCTGCGGCTCATGGACCCCATGGACGAGATGCGGATGGTGTTTTCACCGCTGCTCGACCGCTTCTACGCCGGCCAGGACTACCGCATCCGGCCGGTCAAGATCTCCGACTCCGGCCGCATCCGCAACGAGCTCCAGACCCTGTGCTCGGAGGCCATCGAGTACCGCCCCGACGACCACATGGTGGTGCACTTCGACCAGGTCGACGACGCCGTCCTCGAGCCGGACAAGAAGCAGCTCATCCAGGAGGTGCTGCACTGGTACAAGCGGGAGCACCCCCTGTGGTTCGAGTGGCTGGAGCTGGAGTAGCGAATTCGGAATGAGGAATTAGGAATTAGGAATTCCCACACGCCCCCACGCCCGTTTGCAGCCTCATGGCTCGGGTGGGAGGACGGCATTCCTAATTCCTCATACCTAATTCCTAATTCAACGCCGCTTAGCTCACAGCTCCCGAGATTCTTGCAGCGTCTCCAACGTGGCGCGGAGTTTCGCGCTCATGCGCACCGGCCGACCGGTACGATTGTCCACGCAGGCGAGCACCGTGGTCGCCTCGGCGGCGAGCTCGCCGTTGGCCGTGACCGCGAACTCGAAGCTGAAGGAGGCGCCGCGGATCTCGCCCACCCGCAGCCACACCACCACCTCGTCGTAGAGGCCGACCGGACGCCGATAGTCGATCTCCAGCCGCTTGACGAAGAACGGGATGTCCATCGCCTCGCGACCGCCGAAGCGCTGCCGCCAGACCTCGGTCCGGGCCATTTCCAGGTAGGTGGCGAAGGTCGCGTTGTTGACGTGGGCGAAGGCGTCGAGATCGCGCCAGCGGACCTGAATCGGCACCGAGAAGGGATAGCCGTGCATGGTGGAAGGGTAGCAGGGGAGAATTCGGAATGAGGAATTCGGAATGAGGAATTCCGTCGTGAGAATCGCGAAGGGAGGATTCGAGGTTGGGAGAGGCATAATCGGAGCACGATGGGAGGTCATGCGGTGGTTCCGGCGGGAGAGGTCCACGTGTGGTGCTCGTCGCTCGCGGTGGACGACGACGAGCTCGCGCATGCGCTGAGCCTCCTCGACGAGCGAGAGCGGGCGCGCGCGGAGCGCCTCCGCGTGCCCGCCGTGCGGCGGCGCTTCATCGCCGCTCGCGCCGCGCTGCGCACCGTCCTCGGGGAGTCCACCGGCACGGAGCCGGCCGCCATCCGCTTCGCCTACGGCGAGCGCGGCAAGCCGCGGCTCGCCGCCGGCGGGCCCCACTTCAACGCCAGCGACTCCGGCGACTGGGCCGTGGTGGCGCTCGCCGACACCGAGCTCGGCATCGACCTCGAGGTCGTGCGCAAGCTGCGCAACGCCGACGGCCTCGCCCGCCGCATCTGCACCGAACGCGAGCTCGAGCGCTTCGAACGGCTCCCGGAGCCCGAACGCGACGCCGCCCTGCTGCGGCTCTGGACCTGCAAGGAGGCGGGGCTCAAGGCCCTCGGCGTCGGGCTTGCCGGCGGCGCGCGCAACGTCGAGGTCGAGCTCGGAGCCGATGGGCGCGCGCGGCTGAGGAGGCTGTGCGGCGAGGTCGACGGCTGGGCCCTTCTCGCCGTGGATCTTGGCCCCGAGCTCGAGTGCTCGGTCATCGTCCGCAGCACGGGACGGCCCGAGCTCAGAATGCGCTCCCGGCTGGGAGGATCCTCTGGTACGATGCACCGATGATGACGGAGCGCCCGGACGCGGTGAGTGGACGTGGCGGGTATTATCCCGCCCGTTTCCGGCGCCGGTGGCCACCCGTCTGAGCAGCAGCACGCGGGGCCCGCTGGCGACGGCGGGTCCCGGGCCCGCCGCAGTCCGCACCCCGCCTCCAAGGAGCGAGCGATGCGGAGATTGAGCACTCAGCCCCCCGACCCGAAACCGCTGCTCGAGCAGCACCGGCGCGACATCGAGGCCCTCGACCGCCGCATTCTCCACCTGGTGTGCGAACGGCTCGAGCTGGCGCGCCAGATCGGCGAGCTCAAGCAGGCAGCCGGGGTGCCGCTGCGCAACTTCAAGGTCGAGGCCGAGGTCTACCAGCGCTTCGCCGAGGCGGCCGCCATGCTCGGCCTCGACGAGGTCCTGGGCCGCGACCTCGCGACCTTCCTGATCGAAAAGGCGGTGGAGGAGCAGGCCGCGCACCGCGACACCCACTACCAGGGCGACGCCCTGCGCGCCCTGGTGGTCGGCGGCAAGGGCGGTATGGGGCGCTGGATCGCCCGCTTCCTGCAGGGCCAGGGCCACCGGGTGGTGGTCCACGACCCGGCACCGGAAACGTCCGACTTCCCCGAGAGCCCGTCGCTGCTCGCAGAGGCCGGGGCGGCCGACCTGATCGTGGTGGCGGTGCCCATGAGCGCCTGCGCCGCGGTGCTCGAGGAGCTCGCCGGGGCCGGGGTGCGGGGCGTGGTCGCCGAGATGTGCAGCCTCAAGGGCCACCTCGGCGACCTCGCCGAGCGCCTGCGCGGCGACGGCCTGCGGCTGGTGTCCTTCCACCCCCTCTTCGGGCCCGACGTGCGCATGCTGTCCGGGCGGACCATCGTCTTCTGCGACGAGGCGCAGCCGGAAGACCTCGAGGTGGTGCGCGGGCTCTTCGCCGAGACCTCGGCGCGGCTGGTTGCCATGTCGAGCCCCGAGCACGACCGGCGGATGGGGCTGGTGCTCGGCCTCACCCACCTCGCCAACCTGGTCTTCGCGCGCGCCATCTCGCACTCCAGCCTGGGCGCCGCCGAGCTCGCGGAGGTGGCGGGCGTCACCTTCACCAAGCAGCTCTCCACGACCCGTGAGGTCGCGGCCGAGAACCCCGGTCTGTACTACGAGATCCAGGTCCTCAACCGGACCACCCCGGAGACGGGCCGCTGGTTGCGGCAGGCGCTCGACGACTGGCTGACGGTGATCGGCGACGGCGACGCCGCTGCGTTCTCCGAGCTCATGACCTCGTGCCACGACTACCTCGAGGGCGCCGACCTGGAGCACCTCGGGCGGTGAGAGCGGTCGATGCGGTGACGGCGGCGTTGGCGGCGCGCGGCGGCGCGGCCGCGAGCTTCCTGGTGGGCGAGCCCTGCGTGGCGCCCCCGGCGGCGCTGCGCGAGGCCTTCGTGCGCGCCGCGGCGGACGGCACCTACCACTACCCACCCTCCGCCGGCCTGCCGCGGCTGCGCGAGGTCCTCGCCGAGCGCCACCACGAGGGCGGCGCCCGCGTTGCGCCTGAGCAGGTCGTCGTCACCGCGGGGGCCAAGGGCGGGCTGCTGGCCCTGCTCGCGGCCCTGCTCGAGCCCGGCGACGAGATCATCCACCCGCAGCCCTGCTACCCGGCCTATCCGGCGATGGCGCGCCGCCTCGGTGCGCAGCCGGTGGCGGTTCCGGAGACCGGCCGCGGCTTTGCGGGATGGGCCCAGGCGGTCGCGGACCGCATCGGGCCGCGCACCCGGGCGGTGGTCATTGCCTCGCCTTCCAATCCCACCGGCACCACCCTGGCGGCGCCGGAGGCGGAGTCGCTGGTCGCCCTGTGCCGGGAGTGCGGCGTGCGGCTGGTATGCGACGAGGCCTACGCCGACTTCCGCTTCGCAGTCGGAACCGAGGCGCTCGCGGCCGACTTCGACCCCGGACGCGGCACGGTGGTGCAGCTGCGCAGCGCCTCCAAGAGCTGGGCCTTGTGCGGTTGGCGACTGGGCTGGGTTGTGGCCGACGCCGGGCTCGCCGCCCGCGTCGCCGCCCGCCACGCCGCCCTTCTCAACCCGGCCTCGGGGCCGGTCCAGGCCGCTCTCGCCTCCCTGCCCGAGGTGCCGGCCGACTACCTCGACTCCGCCCGTACGGCGGTGCGCCGGCGCCTCGACGCGGTGCACGGCGTCCTCTCCGAGCGGGGTCTCGGCCTCGAGCGCCCGGCCGGCGGATTCTACCTGTGGCTCGAAGCCGACAGACGCCTGCCGGGGGTCGAAGATATCGGCACGTCGGCTTTCTGCCTCTCGGCCGCGCGCGACGCCGGCGTCGGCCTGTGGCCAGGCGAGGACTTCGGCGGCCCGGGGCACGTCCGCATCGCGGTCACTTCTCCGGAGGAGGCCGACTGGGAGGCCTCGCTCGAAGCCCTTGTCGCCGTCCTCGCGCCCTGAGGGCGCGGCTGGAGTATCATCGCAGCGGGGCGACGGTCCCGACGACACCGCTGGAGGGCGCCATGCAGTCTCGATTTCCGACCCTTTCCGCCATCATCATTCTGAGCCTCGGCCTCGTGCCGGGCGCCCGGGCCCAGGAGCCCGCAAGGGATCGCCTGATCTACGTCGAGAAGGCGACGTACCCGGTGATGGAGGAAATGGAGCAGCGCGCCGACGAGCTGCGCGAGGCGGCGGAAGCGAAGACCGCCGAGATCCTGGCCGCGGTCGAGGCCGAGCAGGAGGCGCGTCAGGACGCTCGCCGGGAGCTCCGCGTCGACATGACGGAGCTCGAGCGCCCGGCGGGCCCGGAGGCCTTCGCCACCCGCTCGTGGCACCTGCCGCCGACGCCCCAGTACCGCACCGGCACCTGCTGGAGCTTCGCGACGACGTCCTTCATGGAGTCCGAGATCCACCGCCTGTCGGGCCGCGAGATCAAGCTGTCGGAGATGTGGACCGCCTACTGGGAGTACGTCAACAAGGCGCGCGGCTACGTCGCCACCCGCGGCCGCTCCCACTTCTCCGAGGGCTCGCAGGCGGCCGCCCTGCTGCGGGTCTACCGCGAGCACGGCGTGGTTCCGCGCGCCGCCTACGAGGGCGTGCTCGCCGAGGACGGCCGCTTCGACCACGACCTCATGGAGCGGCGCATGCGCGAGTTCCTCGAGTGGTGCCGCGACACCGGCTTCTGGGACGAGGATTTCATCGTCGGCACCATCCGCAGCATCATGGACCTCACCATGGGCCGCCCGCCGGAGACCGTGCTCTGGGACGGCTCGGAGATCACGCCCCGCGCCTTCCTCGACGAGGTCTGCGGGCTCGATCCCGACGCCTACGTGAGCCTGATCTCCACCCTGTCGCTGCCCTTCTGGAGCCGCGGCTCCTACGACGTGCCCGACAACTGGTGGCACGACGAGAGCTACGTCAACGTGCCCCTCGACGTCTTCTACGCGGTGGTCCGCGACACCGCCGCCGCCGGCGAGAGCCTGGTCTTCGGCGGCGACGTCTCCGAGCCCGGCCTGTGGGGCCTCGAGGATGTCGCCATCGTGCCCAGCTTCGACATCCCGGGCGCCTCCATCGACCAGGAGGCCCGTGAGTTCCGCTTCTACAACCGCACCAGCACCGACGACCACCTGGTGCACGTGGTGGGCTTCACCGAGCTCGGCGGCCACGACTGGTTCCTCATCAAGGACTCCAACCGTTCCTCGCGGGCCGGCAAGCACGAGGGCTACTACTTCTTCCGCGACGACTACATCAAGCTCAAGCTGCTCGCC
>DATIVB010000483.1:0-1987 GCA_035466375.1 Chondromyces sp. | reverse complement strand
CCCCGCCCGGCAGGGGAGTTTTGAGTTTTGAGTTTTGAGTTTTGGGTTGCCGCCCGCCCGCCCGGCAGCCGGGACGGCTGCCTCACAAGGCCATCGCGACGATCTCCCTTTGTGGGGCACGCGTCTCGCGTGCCGGGGGGGTGGATGGGCATTCCGAATTCCTAATTCCTAATTCCTAATTCCATCAGTCGTACATGCCGTCGGCGAACCACTCGCCCGTCGTGCGATCGCGATAGATCCGATACAGCCCGCCGCCCGAGAGCTCCACGTCCCAGTAGTCGCGCTCCACCGGCCGGTCGTTCCACCACCCCTCCTCGAGGGTCCACGGGCCGGCAGACACCCGGACGTGGCCTTGAATCCTGGGGGTCGCTCCCGCTTCAGAGCTCACCGAGACGAGACGAAGCGAAGAGGTTTGATTTCGAATTTCGAATTTCGAATTTCGAATTTCCGGCCCCTCCTTCCCTGATTGCAGCGGCCCGCCCGCCGGGGCTTCGGAGTTTTGGGTTTTGAGTTTTGAGTTTTGAGTTTCTTCCCGGCTGCCGTCTGCCACGGAGAGATCGTTTCCGGGGGCCGCGTATCGGCTCGTCGTTCCAGTCTCCTGGGGGGTAGATGAAAATTCGAAATTCGAAATTCGAAATTCGAAATCCTCCCCGGGACGGGTGGGCGGGCATTCCTCATTCCTCATTCCCAATTCCTCATTTCCTTCGGTGATCACCTCGATTGCCACCGCCGGCCGCAGCACCCTCACCGCCAGCAGCCCCCGTCCCTGCCGCGGTGACAGCCGGATCCTCGGCGCCGCCGGCGGCTCGAAGGGCGCGTTGTCGTAGCGCTCGGGGAGGTGGCCGTCGACGGTGCGTGGCGAGCCCACGCGGTCCGGGCCGAGCCGGGCGGCGAGCCGGGCGAGGGTGCCGGCGAGGGCGTCGGGATGGATGTCGGGGGCGCCGAAGAGGGTGAGCTGACCGCGCCGCGGGCGGTCGGGGTGGGCGGCGGTGACGAAAGAGACCACCGGCGCCCGCGGCGGCTTCGACTCGAGCTCGAGGCGGATCAGCGCCAGCAGGGCATCGATGTCGCGGGTGGGGGCGGGGAGGCGGATGCGCCGGTGCTCGGCCCCTTCGGGCTCGAGGCCGAGCTCGAGCTCGAGCAGGGCACACGCGCGGTCCTCGCGCTCGAGGCGCGTGCGGGTCCTCTCCAGCGACTGACGGAGTGCGTACAGCAACGGGTCGACGGTCACCACCGGCCACTCGAGCTCCAGGCCCTCGTGAAAGACCGGCGGCGGGTGGTAGGGCGCCAGGGGGCTCGCGTCGAGGCCGCGGGCGGCGCGGTGGGCGCTGGCGCCGGCCGGTCCGAGACGGCTCGCGGTGCGGTCGGCCGGCAGGCGGGCGAGGTCGCCGAGGGTCCGAACGCCCCAGCGGCGCAGGGTGTCCTCGAGGCGCCGGTCGAGCTCCAGCCTGGCGACGGGAAGGGGTGCGAGGAAGCGCGCCTCGTCACCGGCCGCCACCACCTTGGGCGTGTCGGGCATGCGGGCGGCGATGCGGGCGGCGAGCTTGTTGCCGGCGATTCCCACCCGCACCGGGAGGTCGAGGGCGTCGGCCGCGACCACGGCCGCCTGTCCCATATCGTGCTCGCCCGTCGGACCGCCGTAGAGGCGCTCCATGCCGCTGACGTCGGCGAAGACGAGGTCTGGGGCGGCGTCCTCGATCCGCGGCGAGAGGGTGGATGCGGCCTCCAGGAGCGCCTCGTGGGCCGAGGTCTCGCACGCGGGATCACGGCCGCGGGCGACCAGGTCGGGCAGGATGCCGCGCGCCTGGGCGAGGCTCATTCCCGACCGGACTCCGGACCTGCGGGCCGGCCGCGAGGCGCCCACCACCCGCGCCGCGGCGCCGTTGCCCTCGCACACCGCCACCACCTCTCCGGCGAGCTCCGGTTCCGCGCGCAGCCGCGCTGCGAGCGGAAACAGCGGGATGAAGAGGCAGGCGATGCGGGTCAT
>DATIVB010000482.1:0-9649 GCA_035466375.1 Chondromyces sp. | reverse complement strand
CAGGTCAAGTCGGCGGGCTACATGGCCGAGTTCGGCGGCGCCATGGGCGGCGTGATCAACGCGGTCACGCGCTCGGGCGGCAACGAGTTTCACGGTGCGGCCCTGTTGGACATCTCGAACAACAGCTGGAACGGCAGCGCGCGGCCGGAGATCGAGTACTCGCTCGAAGACCCGGACCTCGCCGAGTTGGTGGTCTACGCCAAGGACGACGAGGTCCGTTACGACCCGGGGTTCGTGCTCGGAGGGCCGATCTTCAAGGACAGTCTGTGGTTCTTCGGTTCCTACCAGCCCGGGTTCCGCACCACGAAGCGGACTGTCGACTGGGTGAGCTACACGCCGGACACCTACACCCAGGACTATCAGGTGGACTTCGTGACCCTCAATCTGACCGCCAATCTCTGGAGCAACATCCTCGTCAAGGTCGGGCTCAACAACGCCCCCTACACCGAGGACGGCACGCTGCCCAACCGCGACGGCCGCGCCGATCTGCCGGATCAGGAGAACTACGCCCCGCTGGGCGAGGAGGGCGAGCGCAACACCTACTTCGCCAATCTCGACTGGATCGTCAACGACAGCTTCGTGGTCAGCGCCCGCGGCGGCTTCTACCACACCAACATCTTCGACACGGGCATCCCCACCTTCGACCTCATCCACAACTACCACCCGTCCAGCCTGCCTGGCTTCCTCGACCGCCATCCGGAGATTCCTCCCGATGCGCGGAACAACCCGGGGTGGCTCAGCGACAACCTGGTCACCGGTGCCAGCCTCACCAATGTCTACGAGCGCACCGCGGTCGGGATCGACGGCACCTGGTACGTCAAGGCTGCCGGCGAGCACGCCCTCAAGGCCGGCTACCAGACCGAGGAGATCTACAACAGCGTGATAGAGGGCTACAACGCCGACCGCATCCTCTACTACTGGGACCGCTCCTACACCACTGCCGCGGGCGAGGTCGTCACCGGCCCCTACGGGTACTTCCGGCTCCTCAATATCTCCACCCTGGGGGAGGTGACGACCCGCAACCAGGCGCTCTTCGTTCAGGACACGTGGAGCGTGCTGCCGACCCTCACCCTCAACCTCGGGCTCCGATCGGAGAGCGAGGAGGTCCCCAACTACGGCTCGGTCGGACCCAGCCCGGCCATCTCCTTCGGCTGGGAGGAAAAGATCGCTCCCAGGCTGGGCTTCGCGTGGGACGTCAAAGGCGACTCGACCTGGAAGCTCTACGGCAGCTGGGGACAGTACTACGACGTCACCAAGTACGAGATGCCGCGCGGCGCCTTCGGCGGCGACAAGTGGGTGGACTACTACTTCACCTTCGACACACCCGACCCGTTCCTCAACAACAACCCGGAGTGCCGCACCGGCGACAACACCATCTTCGTCAGGCCCGAGTGCGCCGCGGGGACCTACATCGAGCTCATCGACCAGCGGCCGAACGCGGTCGACCAGGCGGTCTGGGAAGAGCTCGGCGTGCCGCTGGTGGACCCCGACCTCAAGCCCATGGCGAGCTGGGAGGCGCAGCTCGGCGTCGACCACCAGCTGACCTCGCTGATCGAGGTCGGCGCCCGTGTCGTCCACAAGGAGGTCACCCGGGCGATCGAGGACGCGGGCTTCCTGCTGCCCGGGGTCGGCAACGTCTACATCATCAGCAACCCCGGCGAGGGCATCACCACCGAGATCGGCGATCTGCCCTACCCCAAGCCGGTGCGCGAGTACGACGCGCTCGAGCTCACCTTCAACCGGCGGTTCTCGGACAACTGGTCGCTGCGCGCGTACTACACCCTGAGCCGGCTGTGGGGCAACTACTCGGGCCTCGCCAACTCGGACGAAATGAACAGCATGGGCAACCCCATGCTGCCGGTGACCACCGGCGGGCGACGGGCGCCCAACGTGAGCCGGCTGTACGACGTGCCGGGGTCGATGTACGACCAGAACGGCGACCTGGTCTACGGCCGCCTGGCCACCGACCGGACCCACCAGCTCGGGGCGCAGTTCCTCTACAACTTCGATCTCGGCCTCAGCGTGGGCGTCAACCAGTACATCGGCAGCGGGACTCCCATCTCCACCATCGGTAAGATTCCCAACAACAACTTCTTCTACCCCTACGGACGCGGCGACCTCGGCACCACGCCGTGGCTCACGCAGACGGACCTCTCGCTGTCCTACAAGCTGCCGCTCGGCCGCAGGCTGGCGATGGCGGTGGGGCTGACGGTGCTCAACCTGTTCGACGAGGACACGCCGACCCGGATGTGGAGCCGGGCCCAGACCCAGGACCTGCCGGTCACGAACCAGGATTTCCTCGACGGCTTCGACTACGCGGAGCTGCTCGAAGGAGTCGACCAGGACGTGGCCTTCGGTCTCTACGACACCTACCAGGCGCCGCGGGAGCTCCGGCTGACCCTCAAGCTGGAGTTCTGATCCTCTGCCGGATCGACGCGTTGAATGCGACCGGGGCTGCCGACCGGGCAGCCCCTCTTTCTCTGTTGTACCGCACCTCGGCATCGCCGTCGGGACGGCGGGGAGTGCGGAGGCACCCTCGTGGTTTGCCGGTGAGGAAGTGGTCCTGTGGTGCGGCGGGCATGCTACATTTCGGGGCAGCGTTGCGACGAGGGTGACATGATCACCTGCAGAAATGATCGGGCCCGAGGTTGGAAGGGACGGTCAACGCCATGCGCGGCCTGGATCGCCTGAGTTCGTTTTTCGGTCGGGTGCCGAGGTGCGCCCTGACCACGATCGTCGTGGTCACTGTCTGTTCCGGCAGCTCGTCGGCGCAGGAGGCAGCCTCCGAGATCCCGGCCGGGACCTTCTTCGAGCCGCTGGCGGTCGAGCTGGTCGATGTGGACGCGGTGGTCACCGACGGTTCCGGGGCACCGATCACGGACCTCACCATCGATGACTTCGAGATCTTCGAGGACGGCACGCCGGTCGAGATCACGCACTTCTATGCGGCCAGGGGAGCGGGCGGGTCCTCGGGCGATGACCGGCTCGTCGAGAAGATCTTCCTGGTGCTGTTCCTGGACGACACCAATGTGGACCCCCAGCTGCGGACGTCGGTCGTGTCGCACATGCGCGATATCCTGGCGGCGGGCCTGCCACCCGGCGTGCTGACGATGCTGGTGCGGTTCGACGGCTCCCTCCACATCGAGTCCGACTTCTCGGAGAACGCGGAGGACGTCCTCGCGGCGCTGGATCGAGTCGCCGCGGAACCGGCGATGAACCCCCATCGCGAGGGCGAGGCGCTCGTGCGCCGCATGCAGAGCTTCAAGACGCTCCCGCCGCAACCGAAGCCGCCGACCGGGGTCTTCACTTCGACCAGCGACGAGCCCGTATTTCCCAACGATCCGATGGACATCGACCCGGAGGCGATGTCCTTCATCCCCGAGATCCACCAGTACGCCAAGCGCAGCTACATCCGTCACCGCGCCAGCCTCGAGGCGCTGCGGCGCTTCACGGCGATCCTGGGCGCGATGCCGGGCCGCACCGTCATGCTGTGGGTCGGCGGCCTCGAGCTGCGGAGCGGGGAGATGCTCTTCAGGACCTGGCAGGATCTCTTCCCGGAGGCGGCTCGAAAACGGGCCGTGAACCTCACAGGGGAGACGATGCAGTACGACCTGTCGAGCGAGATGGAGACCCTGCTGGAAGAGGTCAGCACCGACCGCATCAGCCTCTTCCCGGTCGGCGTCCTGGACGGAGGTGTGCGCGACTCGGCGTCCATGAACACCCGCATCCTCGAGTCGAGGGGTCGTCCCGGCACCCAGGGCGCGGCGGACGCCCAGGCACGGGACGCGGCCCTCGGCGTGATGGCCGCCGTCACCGGAGGGCGGCGCCTGACGGACAATGCGCGCCTCGGCGAGCAGCTGCAGCAGGTCGCGGAGGAGCTGTCGTCCTTCTACTCCCTCGGGTACCGGCCGCCGTCGCCCGGCGACGACAGGTACCACAAAATCTCGGTGAAGGTGAAGCGCGAGGGGGCTGACGTCCGCCACCGCAACGGCTACCGCGCCTCGAGCAGCGAGCCGAGCCCCTCCGAGAGGACGGTGGCTGCGGCGCTGCTGGGCACCGGAACCAACCCTCTCGGCATCAACGCCACCTGCAGGGCGCAGGAGCCCCGCGACGACGGCACGTTCCTGGTGCCGGTCGCCGTGACCGTGCCGCTCGGCTCGCTGGTGCTGTTTCCCGAGGGAGGGCGGCACACCGCGGAGATCTCGGTGCTGTCCGTGGTCCGGGACAAGCGGGCCGGCCTGTCGGAGGTCACCGAGCGTCAGTACCCCATCGAGATCGCCAACGAACACCTCCTTTCGGCGGTGGAGCAGGACGCCACCTTCGTGCTGGCGATGGCGCTGCGGCGCGGCCCCCACCGGATCGCGGTCACAGTTCGCGACGACCGGTCGTCCGTGGAGTCCACGATCTGGGTCGACGTGGACGTCGGCGCCGGAAGCGAGGCGTCTCCCGGGTGACCGGCCACCGCGCGTGGGGAAGCGGCCGCGCTCTGGCGGTGGGCGCGGTGCTGCTGCTGGGCGGAGCCCCGTCGGGCACCTGCGACGAGGCCGGGGGCGCCGTCGGCGAACAGCGCCTGGAGACGCTCGAGACGGTCCCGATCGGCGGCGTGACGGGATGGGCCGCGGCGCTCCTGATGTCGGGTGAGAGCGGCGGCGACGTCGAGGGAGCACTGGCGTGGACCTCGACCGTTCCCGCCGGCGCGTCGCAGCAGGCGACGGTGACCGTCTTCGTCGAGGTCGACGGGCGGACGCTCCTGGGGGATTCGTCCCGGTCGGAGACGACGATCGAGGTCTTCGGCTACCTGGTGGACGGTACCGGCGCCATCGTCGGGCATCTCGCCGAGGAGGTCCCCGTCGTCGACGCCGAAACTCTCGCGGCCATCCGCGACGGCGGGCTGAAGTTCGTTGGAACACTCAGCGCCCAGTCCGGGGCGTCCTCACTCCGCGTCGCGATTCGGGACCGCGAGAGGGGACGGTACTTTCTCGGCACCATCGTGATCGAAGTCCCGGATGCCCGACCGGGAGGCAGGATCCTGCTGCCGCCGCTGGCGGCCGAGACGGACGGCCGGTGGGTTGTCGCGAGCCGGCGGGATCTCGCGCACACGGCCGGGTGGGCCGATCTTCCGCAGGGCGCGACGTACCCCTCGGCGAGGCCGGTGTGGCCTTCGTCCGCTGCCCTGAGCCTGGCCGCGGTCTCCGCCGGGGACACCGACGACCTGCGGGTTGCGGCCCGGCTCGTGGACCCGACGGGCTCCGTTGTCGCCAGTCCGGCCGTTGCGTCGGGGGCCGGCGGTGTCGCGGCGGACGGTGCGGTCGTCCACCTCCTCGAGGTCGCACCGCCGCAGGCGCCGCCCGGCGTGTACCGTTTGGAGGTGTGGGCCGAAGGCACGAAGGGCGCCGAGGCCCGCACGATGACGGTCGTCGTGTCCGATGACCCGAACGTCACCAGGTGGACGGATCCGGCGGCGCCGCGCGCGCTGCGCAGCGAGGCGCTCGTCGGTTCGGCGGTCGCAGCGTACGAAGAGGCCACGCGAGGGGACGCTGAGGAGCCGTCGGCCGGGGAACCGGAGGCAGAGCTCATCGACCCCGTTGACGATCCGCTCTGCGCGGGACCCGCGACCGATGCGGGGGCCGCCGCCCTGACCTCGATCGCATCGGCCGAGCTGGCCGGCGTCGATGCCGGGGCGGCCGCGTTGCTGATGTCGGGTCAGAGCGGTGGGCAGGTCGAGGGCGCGGTGATCTGGACACCGATGGCCGCAGCCGACGCAACGGGGCGGACCCCGGTCATGGTCGTCGTCGAGATCGACGGGCGAGGGCTCGTGGAGGGCTCGGTCCGTCTGCCGGTGCCGATCGAGATCTACGGCTACCTGCTCGACGGATCCGGCAACGCCCTTCAACACATCGCCGAAGGTCTGCTCGTCGACGGCTGTCGGCAGGTGCGCGCGGTGCGGGACGGGGGCCTCAGGTTCGTCGGCGTGGTGCCTGCGCCCGCCGGCCGGAGCTCGCTGCGGATCATCGTGCGGAACCGGGAGACGCGGAGCTTCTTCCTCGCCAGGCAAGACCTCGAGGTGCCCGGCGGCGAGCCCGCGGCCTTTTTTCTCGGACCGCCGCTGGTGGCTTCGGCAGGGGGGCGGTGGGTCGCCACGGGGGAGATTTTGTCCGATCCCGCGGCAGCGCGCCCACAGGTTCCCGGGATCGAGTCGTGGCCGTCCGGCCGGCCGGTGTGGCGATCCCGCGAGCCGCTGGAGCTGGTGCTCGACCTGACGGTCCCGGGAGGCGAACCGCAGCTCAAAGCACAGCTGACCGATTCCGCCGGCATGCTCCTCTCCGACCCGGAGCTGCAGCTCGGTCCCGAAGCCGGGAGCGCCGCAGGCGTCGTCTTCAGGCTAGCGACCCTGTCCGCCCCCGATGTGCCGCCGGGGGAGTACCGGCTCACCGTCGTCCTCGTCGACAGCGACCGCGGGGAGACCTTTTCCCGGAGCCTGCCGGTGGTGATCCACGACGTGGAGGGGCTGGACGCGTGGATCGACCCGAGGGCGCCGCGGACGGCCAAGCCTCCACGGCCGGAGCGAGCCGCGGCCGGCCCATCGGTGGGGCTGCCGGACGCGGGGCTTCGCGAGGGCTACCTGGATGCGCTGCGGCAGTGGTCGCGTGACGACAAGGTCTCCGCCCGGAGACGTCTCGCCGAGCTCGAAAGGCCGCCGCCCGGAGTCGATCCGGCCAAGCGATGGCGCCAGCTGTTCACCGAGGAGCGCCTCGCGATCCTCGCACTCGCGAAGGACCGGCCGGAGACGATCCTGGCCGTGGCGATGCTCCATCGCGACATGCACGCGTGGTACATGACGCGTCGAGAGACCGACCTCGCGGAGCACTCGTGGCAGATGTCCGCGATGCTGGCGCGTGTGGCGCCGTCGCTCGACGGCCTGCAGCCTCCCCCGGGATTCAGCGAGTGCCTGCTCGTCGATCTCGCCACCCAGCTCGCACGCTCCGGGCAGTGGCGGGGGGCGAGGAGCGCGCTCGAAGCCGCCGTGGAGGTGGCGCCGGACAGTGCACCCGCACAGCTCGGGTTGGGCGCGCTGCTGGAACGCACGGGCGACCCGAAGGCGGCGGCGGAGGAGCTGCAGAAGCTCGTGCGGGCTCATCCGGAGAACCTGGAGGGTCGGCTTCGACTGGGCGTCAACCGTGCGCGGCTGGGCGACGTCAACGAGGCTCGGGAGCTGTTTCGGAGCCTTCTCGACCCCTCGACGCGCCTGTGGATCCGGACGCTCGCCTACCAGGAGCTCGCCAGGCTGCTGATCTCGAGTGGCCGTGCGGACGAGGCGGCGGAGCTGATGCGGGCGGCGGTCGGAGCGATTCCGGAAAACCAGCGCCTCCGCATCCTGGAGTCGTACGCGCTCGAGGCCGCCGGACGGTCGCGCGAGTCCGCCGCTGCGGCCGAGCGTCTCGGAGTGGAGATGGCGCAGCAGAGCACCTCGCCGCGCTACCGCTACTCGCGGTGGCCGGAGCTCGAGGAGGAACGGGTGCGGGCCGTCCTCGGTGAAGCCGAGGCGATGGGCGGCGCGGCGCTCCGGGAGGCCCTGCCGTGACGCTGGGGCGGTCGACTCGGCGGTTGGCCGCGGCTTTGGTGGCCGCGGCCGCGGCGGCCCTCGCGGTCGCGGCCGGCGCGGACGACGTCGGGCAGGTGTGGGTGCACCTCGTGCGTCCCGCCGACGGCGAGGAGGTGTTCGGCGAGATCGAGCTCGAGGCCGACGCGCTCGCCGAGCTGCCGATTCGCGATGTGGCGTTCTTCGTCGACGGGCGTCCGGTGGGCTCTCTGAGCGCGGCTCCGTACCGGCTCCGCGTGGATCTGGGTGGCGAGAACCGTCCGCACACCGTCGAGGTGGTGGCCACCGACTCCGCGGGGCGGCAGGCGAGACACCGGGTCCGCACCGCCCCCGTCCCCCTTGGCGGGCGCTACGACGTCGATCTGCGGCAGCTCTACGTGACCGTCACCAGCGACGGCGAGCCGGTGCGCGGCCTCGGCCGCCACGACTTCACGGTGCTCGACGACGGGCGCCCGCAGGAGCTGATCACCTTCGCCGGCGGCGACGTGCCGTTCACCGCCGTGCTGCTGATCGACGCCAGCGCGAGCATGTTCGGAGACAAGCTGGAAGCGGCGCGCGCCGGGGCCGCCGCCTTCATCGACGGCATGCACGAGCTCGACGAGGGGAAGGTGACGGTGTTCTCCGACGTGATCCAGAACAGCACCCCGTTCTCCGGCGCCCGGGAGGTCCTCACCGCCGGCTTCACCGGCGCCCGCGGCCAGGGCGGCACGGCGGTCAACGACAACCTCTACACGGCGCTCAAGCTGCTCGAGGGCCGCCAGGGGCGCCGCCTCGTGGTGCTGCTGAGCGACGGCATCGACAGCCACAGCGCGCTGGACGGCCACGACGTGCTCGAGTCGGCGCGGCGGAGCCGGGCGATGGTGTACTGGATTCGGCTCCTCGAGCCGGGGCGGGCCGCGGACGACGACGAGCCGCAGATGGTGTCGGCGTGGCGGACGCCGGCCGACTACAACCGCCAGGCGGCGGCGCTGCGCGAGCTCGTCGAGCTGGGCGGTGGACGCATCATCCCGGTGCACACGAGCGCCGAGATCGAGCCGGTGTTCGTCGAGATCCTGCGCGAGCTGCGCGCCCAGTACGCGCTCGGCTACTACCCCGATGCCCGGCGCCGGGACGGCAGCTGGCGCCGCGTCAAGGTCCGCGTCGACCACGCGGGCGCCGAGGTGCGGACCGCCGGCGGTTACCTGGACGACTGAGCCGGTACAGGAGGTCGCCGGGCACCGTTCTCGGATCCGGTGAGAGCACGGGCGACACACCTCTCGAAACCAGGTCGCGAACTGACTCGAACTGCGGGACGGGTGAAGAGCGAGGCTCGCAACGCGGGCCCCTCCGCCGCCGTAAACAGGACCAGGATGCCTGAGTGAGCAACCTGGCGGCTGAGCGGAGCGGCGCAACCGGGGCCGAGTCCAGCCTGCGGCCTGCCTACGCCTCCCCACCGACGATCCGCGCCTGGTCAGCGAAGTGGTGGCTGGTCATCGCCGCGCTGGTCGCCGCCTACGGCGTGCTGCTCGCCGCCACCGCCTCGCCCCACGCCTCCGGCTCCGACCAGTCGGGCTACCTGAACTCCGCCCGGCTTCTGGACCAAGGCCTGCGATTCACGCCGCTGCGGCCGATCCCCGGCACCCCGGCTGGCAAGGTCCGGCCGTGGCTGCTGACCCCGCTCGGCTTCGCGCCGGCGCCGCTGCCGAGGTACGCTCTGCCCACGTATCCGCCGGGATTTCCGCTGCACCTCGTGGCCGCGTCTCGGCTGGTGGGGTGGGATGCTGCGGGGGTGGCGGTGCAGGCGTGGGCCGGGGCCGCGCTGCTGCTGCTGGTGTGCCTGCTCGGGCGGGAGCTCGGGCTGCCGCCGGCGGCCGCCGTGGCGGCGGCACTGCTGCTGGCGGCCTTCCCGGTGACGGTCCACTTCTTCATCTGGATGATGAGCGACGGCCTGGCTGCCACATGGTGCTGCGCGGCGGTGCTCGGTGCGCTGGCCGCGCGGCGACGTCCGGCGTGGGCGGCGGCCGCAGGCTTCGGCCTTTCAATGGCGGTCGCGGTGCGGCCAACCGACGT
>DATIVB010000481.1:0-5468 GCA_035466375.1 Chondromyces sp. | reverse complement strand
GGACGAGGGCGGTGGAGTGCCGCTGCCGGACGGGTCATCGGGACCCGGCGAAGGGAGCGCCGAGATGGCGGAATCGAGTGGATGGCGTTGGGACGTCGGCCGGGAGGCGATCTGCGACCTGGGTGTGCTGCGCGAGCGCTTCGCCGACGTCCACGAGCTCGTGGTCAGCCACGACGGCGAGCGGGTCGCCGCGCCGGTGCTGAAGGCGCCCGACACCTTCGCCGTGTGGGTGAGCAACGGGGAGTGGGAGGGCGAGTTCGAGAAGGCCTGGAACCTCGTCTTCGCGCCGGACGGCCGCCTCTGCGCCCTGGTGCGCATCGACGACGAGTGGACGGTGGCGATCGACGGCGAACCCTGGGAAGGACGCTGGGAGTTCGCCTGGAACCCGACCTTCAACCGGGACGGCTCGGTGATCGCGGTCCAGGTCAAGGACAACATGCAGTACACGGTGGCGGTCAACGGCGAGGCCTGGGAGCAACGCTTCCACTCCTCCCGCGCCCTCGCGGTGAGCCGCGACGGCAGCACCGTCGCGGCCGCGGTCCAGGTCAAGCCACTGGCCGAGGCCGACGTCGTGGGTTTCATGGAAGGCACCTGGAGCCTGGCCGTGAACGGCGTCCCCTGGGAGCGGACCTTCATCAACGTCTACGCGCCCACCATCAGCGCCGACAGCCGTCACGTCGCGGCCGAGGTCCGGCTCGACATCCGCGACTACACCCTCGCCGAGGACGCCGTGCCCTGGCAGCAGCGCTTCGGTTGCGTGTGGGAGCCCAGCTACCGTAACGGCAGCTCCCGCCTGTTGGCGCCGGTGCGGCTCGACGGCTCGTGGACGATCGCGGAAAACGGGGCGCCGATCTGGGACGGCCGCTTCATGCAGCTGTGGAACCAGCGCCTGAGCGCCGACGGCGAGCGGATCGCGGCGGTGGTCGCGAACGCCTTCGGCAGCTGGACGGTGGTCGTCGACGACAGGATGTGGCCGACCAGCTTCACTGATCTCGTGCTGCCGCCGGTGTTCTCCCCCGATGGGCGCCGGGTGGCCGCCGGGGTCCGCCACAACAGCGCCTGGACCATCGCGGTCGACGGCGCGGCGTGGCCGGAGAGCTTCGACATGGTCTGGGACCCGGTTTTCAACCCGGCGGACGGCCGCGTCCTGGCGATGGTGGAGCGGGACGGACGCCGCGCGGTCGCCGTCGACGGTGCGACCTGGAGCCCGTGGTTCGACGCGCTGTGGGAGCCGGTGCTCAGCCCGGCCGGCGACCGGCTCCTGCTCCGCGCCGTCGAAGATGGCGTCTTCATCCGGCAGGTCGTCCGCTTTGACGCGCAGTACGCAGGCTGAGCGAGGGAGGGGAGCATGTTCGAGTTCATCAGCGGCCCGCTGGTGTGGATCGCCTTCATCGGCTTCTTCGGCGGCCTCGGCTATCGCCTGGTCACCATGGCGCGCCTGGCGCGCCGGGAGCGGGTCGTGTACCCGACCCTGGACGCGAAGTACGGCGCGCGCTCCCTGCTCCACTGGGTGATCCCGTTTGCGGGGCGCAAGATGCGCCTCAACCCCGTGTACACGCTGATCTCCTTCGCGTTTCACATCTGCCTGTTGGTCACGCCCCTCTTCATCGCCGGCCACGTGCTGCTCTTCCAACAGTCCTGGGGCATCCGCTGGTGGACGCTCCCGGAGGGGGTGGCTGACGCGATGACGCTGGTGGTGATCGCTGGCTGCCTGTTCTTCATCATCCGCAGACTGGTGCGGCCCGAGGTCCGCAACGTCAGCTACCCGTCGGACTTCCTGCTCGCGCTGCTGGTGCTGCTGCCGTTCGCGAGCGGCTTCGTCGCGCACCACCAGTGGCTCCCCTACGAGGCGACGCTGATCGTGCACGGCTTCTCCGGGGCGCTGATGCTGCTGCTGATTCCGTGGACGCGGCTCGTGCACCTGCTGTGGTTCGCCTTCACCAGGGCCTTCATGGGATCCGAGTTCGGCGCGGTGCGCCACGCACGGGACTGGTGATGGATCGTCAACGTTTTCGACCGGGCTGGACGGGAGCACGGCAGCATGGCTGATCTCTCAGACATTCAGATCATCGATCCGGGGGTGGACGACGGCATTGCGAAGCTGACCCCCGAACGCATCGAGCGCACCATCAACAAGGTCCTCGCGGACGAGTGCGGGGCGCGGCTTCAGGTCTACCTCGACACCTGCGTTCACTGCGGGCTCTGCGCCGAGGCCTGTCAGAGCTACGTCTCGCGCAACGGGGACCCCGACTACGCGCCGGTGGCCAAGGTCAAGGACACCCTGTGGGAGATGGTGAGGCGCAAGGGTCGGGTTGACGGCGAATTTCTCCACAACGCGGCGCGCATCGCCTACATCGACTGCGGGGCCTGCCGGCGGTGCAGCATGTACTGCCCCTTCGGGATCGACATCGCCTACCTGATCATGACCGTGCGCCGGATCCTCAATCTGCTCGGCGTGGTCCCGCAGTACCTGCAGGACACCACCAACAGCCACGCCGTCACCATGAACCAGATGTGGGTGCAGCAGGACGACTGGATCGACACCCTGATGTGGCAGGAGGAGGACGCCCAGGCCGAGCTCCCCGGCACCCGCATTCCGCTCGACAAGGTCGGCGCCGACATCATGTACTCGGTGATCGGCCCCGAGCCCAAGATCCTGGCCCAGCTGATCGCCAACATGGCCATCATCTTCAAGCTCGTCGGGGCCGACTGGACGATGCCGTCGACCGACGGTTGGGACAACTCCAACATGGCCATGTACTCGGGCGACTTCGAGACCATGGGCCGGGTCGAGCGCCTGCACTGGGAACGCGCCATGCAGCTCAAGGTCAAGCGGGTCGTGATGGGGGAATGCGGCCACGCCTACCGTGGCGCCGTCTACGACGGGCCGCGCTGGCTCGGCTGGACCAAGCCCCCGGTGCCGATGGTGCACGCCGTGGAGTACTACTACGAGATCCTCAAGAGCGGCCGTCTCAAGATCGCCCGCAGGATCGAGGAGCCGGTCACCGTCCAGGATCCGTGCAACATCGTCCGCGGCCGCGGCCTGCACGACAAGCTGCGCTACGTGATCAACGCCCTTTGCGAGGACTTCCGCGACATGGAGCCGCACGACGAGCACAACTACTGCTGCCAGGCGGGCGGCGGCCTCATCAACTGCGGCCCGCCGTGGAAGCTGTCGCGCATGAAGAGCAACAGGATCAAGGCCGAGCAGATCGGGGACACCGGCGCCCACCTGGTGATCACGCCGTGCCACAACTGCCACTCCGGCATCGAGGACATCATCGGCTACTACAAGCTCGGGTGCCACGTCTCGTTCATCAGCGAGCTGCTCGTCAAGACCGTCGAGATGCCGCAGGCGTGAGTGAGGACACGATGACGAAGACACGAAAGACCGCCCCGCTCCTGTTCGTCGGCCTCGTCGTCGTCGGCGCAGCCGTCGGCGCCGACGGATCCACCTCCCAGGCCGCAGCACGCACCATCGCGCCTTCGGTCGGGGTCATGCAGTTTCCCGCCCGTCTCGGGGCGATGCAACGCCCGCCGGTGGAGTTCGAGCACGCGCTCCACGTGGCGGCCTTCGAGCTCGAGGGCTGCAGCACCTGCCATCCGTCGGATGAGCAGGGCGGGTTCGTCCCGGGGCTGAAAGGAACGCTGGGCTTCGATGATCGCGACGAGCTCATCAATGCGTTCCACAGCAGCTGCATCGACTGCCACGAGCAGCGCTCGGAATCGGCGCTGAAGAGCGGCCCGCTGAGCTGCGGCGGCTGCCACGTCAGGCGTCCACCCGGCATCAGCGCCCGCGCCGCGATGCGCTTCGACTACTCGCTGCACGCCCGGCACGTGATCGCCGCCGAGCAGAAGTGCGAGACGTGCCATCACGTCTGGGACGAAGCTTCCGGGAAGCTCCGCTACGAGAAGGGCGCCGAAGAATCCTGCCGCACCTGCCATGGGGAGGTCGACGTCGGGCGCAACTTCTCGCTCGCCAACGCATCGCACCGCAGCTGCGTCTCCTGTCATCTCGAGCGCTCGGCCGCGGCCGCAAAGGGCGGCCCGACGCAGTGCGTCGGCTGTCACGCCGCCGAGCAGCAGGCGGCCTGGGTCCAACTGGAGGAGATCCCGCGCCTCAAGCGGGGGCAGCCCGACATGACCTGGGTGCACCATGCCGAGGCGACGTACCCGGCGGTGGCCTTCGACCACCTCGGCCACGAGCGCGCCACCACCTTCTGTTCCGACTGCCACCATCAGACACTCAAGGGTTGCGATACCTGCCACACGCTCGGTGGCTCCGAAGAAGGCGCCGGGGTGACCCTGGTGCAGGCGCACCACGGTCCCGATGCCACCTACGGCTGCGTCGGCTGCCACCGGGCTACCGCCGAACGGCGGCAGTGCAGCGGCTGCCACCACGCGCTCGCTGCCGCTCCGAGCGAACGCTCGTGCATCATCTGCCACGCGGGACCGGCGACCGCCGAGAGCGTTCTCGAAACCCCGCCGACCCTTGCCGAGCAAGTACCCGATCCGTTGCCCGCGTTCTCCGACGACTTCCCGGAATGGGTGGTGATCGACGGCATCGCCGGCGACTACGAGCCTTCGAAGCTTCCGCACGGCAAGATCGTCAGGGCCCTCGACGCGGCGGCCCGGAAGAGCCCGCTGGCGGTCCGCTTCCACGGCGGCAGCGGAACGCTGTGTGCCGGCTGCCACCACCACAGTCCGATCGGCACGCGGCCACCGCCGTGCCGCTCCTGCCACGCGGACAGCGCCGAGCCGATGAGCGATCACCCGGGACTGAAGGTCGCGTACCACCGCCAGTGCATCGGCTGCCACATCGAAATGGCGATTCCGGAGCAGAGCTGCACGGCCTGCCATGCCCTGAAGGAGGTCCAACCATGACCGTCACACGTCGCGGCTTCGTCGGTGGCGCGATCGGCGCAGCGCTCGGTGCGGGCACCGCCGGCGCCGGCACCGTGCAGGAGTTTCCGGGCTACGAGGGCCGCTATGGCCTGCTGCACGACACGACCCTGTGCGTCGGCTGCCGGTCCTGCGAAGCCGCCTGCGCGTGGGTGAACGATCTCCCACAGCCGGGAGAGCCGCTCGACGACCCGGCGGTTTTCGCGGATTCGAGGCGGACGACGGACACCGAGCTGACAGTGGTGAACCGGTACCACGAGGGGACCGACGAGGCGCCGCCGGTGTACCGCAAGCTGCAGTGCATGCACTGCAACGAGCCCTGCTGCGCCACGGTGTGCCCGGTGCACGCCTTCGAAAAGACGCCCGAGGGTCCGGTGCTCTACGACCCCGACGTCTGCATGGGTTGCCGCTACTGCATCATGGCCTGCCCCTACAACGCGCTCGCCTACGAGTACGACAAGGTGCTGACGCCGCGCGTCATGCGGTGCACCATGTGCTACCCGCGGATCAAGGAGGGCCTGGTGCCGGGCTGCGCCGAGGCCTGCCCCATGGGCGCGATCACATTC
>DATIVB010000480.1:0-2026 GCA_035466375.1 Chondromyces sp. | reverse complement strand
GCCGTGGTACCGCAACCACCGCCACTGCGCCTCCGTTTCGATACCGTCTGCGGCAACCTCGACTCCGCAGCCCCGAGCGAGGTCGATGGTGGCCCTGACGATGGCGTTCGCCTCGGGCTCGAAGGCGGCGGCGGCGACGAGAGTGCGGTCGATCTTCACCCGGTGGATGGGCCATTTTCGAAGCGAGATCATCGAGGCATACGTGGCGCCGAAGCTGCCCAGCGTCAACCGGACGCCCACCTGTCGCAGTCTCTGCGTGTTGAGCTGGGCGGTCCGTGTCGGTCTGGCAGCGAGGTCAGCCTCGCAGAGTTCGATTTCAATCAACCCTGGGCGGAGTCCCATTTTTTCGACGATGCCGAGCAGCCGAGGCACCAGGCTCGGGTTGCGGAGCTCGGACGAGGCAAGCCGGACGGCGGCCCGCGCGCCGGCGCTCACCGGCTGCCAGCTCGCGGCCCGTGCAAGCGCCTCGGTCATCATCCAGTCGGTGATCGTGGGCAGCTCGCCGCGGCGATCGGCAATCGGTAGGAATACCGAATCCGGGATCGCGCCTCGCACGGGGTGGCGCCAGATGGGCTGAATTTCGGCCGAGACGATCGCCTGGGTCGTCAGGTCGTGCACCGGTCGGTAGAGAATCTCTAACTGACCGCCCTCCACCGCACCCGTGAGGTCGTCACCGGCGCGTCGTTCGAACGCGGCCGCCGCCTCCATGTCCTGGCTGTGGAACACACAGCGGTCGCCGCCGATCACCGCCGCCTGTTGGGCCGCCCCCTCGGCGTACTCGAGAAGGCGGGTCGGGATCGCGGTGTCGATCGGGAACAGGGCCACCCCGATGAAAGGAGAGATCGAGAGTTCGGTCGCGTCGATGATGAATGCACCGCTCAAGGCCCCGAGCAGCTTTTCGCCCACGGCGACGACGTTGCTGGTGCTTTCAACATCGGTCAGGACCACGGCCAAGCGCGAGTCTCCGAGGCGCGCGAAGAGATCGGAGGACCTCACGAGAGTCTGCAGCCGGGAGGCGACGGCTGCCAGCAGCCTCTCACCGACCCGGGACCCGAAGGCCTCGACCACTGCGGGCAGCTCTCTGACATCGATGCAGAATGCGGCCACCATCCGGTGCCGCTCGCGCGCACGACCCAGTGCGTCATTCAGCTCATCGAGGACCTCCAGCCGATTCATGGCCCCGATCGAAGAACCGAGCTGCGTCGTCGCGGTGGGGCGGCGATCTGCTTCGGTCTCGTCCCTGCGGCGGCGGATCGTGACGATCGCTCCGAGAATCCCGCCGGCCTCGTGACGGACCGGACTGACGTGATGGTTCACCGGGACCTGCGGGCCCGACCGGGTGGTCAGGATGGAGTCCGGTTCTTTCCTGAGAGATTCGGGACTGTTCAGCGCGCTCGAGATCGGATGCGCGATGAGCTCCCCGTTGTCGGCTCGACTGAGGCGGATGACGTCGCTCGCTTCGCGTTCGAAGGCGTCGATGTTGCGCCAGCCCGTCAGCCGTTCGGCGGTTTCGCTCATGTACACGATCCGTCCCTCGGCGTCGGTCGCGACGACACAGTCGCCGAAGGCCGACAGGCTCGGGGCCGGAACGGTGTCGGCCGGGGCGAGGGCCTGCTCCAGGCGGTGCCGGCGAAGAGCCGATTGCACCGCAACGACGATCTCCCGCTCTTCGAACGGCTTCAGAACCACACCGTGGGCGCCGCTCGACTCGATGCGCCGGCTGGTCGCCTGGTCGTTGTGGGCGGTCACGATGACAACCGGAACGCCGAAGTTCTCGCGGACGAACTGCGCCGCATCGACGCCGTCCACGGCGCCTCTCAGCCGAATGTCCATCAGGACGAGGTCGGGCTCCGTCGATCTGATCAGGTCCTCGACCTGGTCGGCGCTCTCTTCGACGGCCGCGACCTCGTAGCCGGCCCGGTTGAGGGTGCTCTCGAGGTGCAGGGCGGTGACGCCCTCGTCCTCGAAGATGAGGATCTTCTCAGACGCCATCGTCGCGGTGTCCCGACCCGAGACGGACGGTGCT
>DATIVB010000479.1:0-1501 GCA_035466375.1 Chondromyces sp. | reverse complement strand
CCCCACCCGGGCGATCGCCTCCTCCGCGAGCCGGCGGCGCGTGGCGGGGCGGACCCCCGCATAGATCAGCGGCAGCTCGACGTTGTGGAAGACATCCGATCTCGGCAGCAGGTTGAAGGTCTGGAACACGAAACCGATCTTCTCGTTGCGGATCTCCGCCAGCTCGTCCTCTCCCAGGGTCCCCACGTCAACGCCGTCGAGCGAGTAGCTTCCCGAGGTGGGCACGTCGAGGCACCCGATGATGTTCATCAGCGTGGACTTTCCGGAGCCCGACGGGCCCATGATGGCCACGTACTCGTTGCGGCCGATCCCGAAGGACACGCCGCGCAGGGCGTGCACCCCGACCGAGTTCATGTCGTAGGTCTTCTCCACTGAACGCAGCTCGAGGGTCATGGCCTCAACCCTTCTGCACGCCGCCGACGGTGACCATCGAGTTGTCCTCGAGGTCGCGGCTGATGGCCCGATAGTTGCCGATGACCACCTGGTCGTCGTCCTCGAGGCCTTCCACGATCTCGATGTGGGTGGCGCTCTGGATGCCGGTCTTGACCTGCCGCGCGCGGGCGCGCCCGTCGGCGACCACCCACACGATCTCCACGAAGCCCTCGGAGTCCGGGGTGAAACGGGCCTCCGCCCCCTCGCCCTCGTCAGAGGCGCCGAGCTGGTCGAGGGTGCGCACGGCCACGCTTTGAATGGGCACGCTGAGGCAGTCGTCGCAGACCTTGGTGACGATCTCGGCCGACGCGGTCATGCCCGGCCGCAGCTCCCCAACCGGCTCGGTCACCGCGACCTTGACCTCGAACTCGGTCTTTTCGTCGGTCGTGCCCTGGCCCGAGGACTTGGCGCTGTTGGCGATCTCGGTGACCCGGCCCTTGAGCTTGACGTCGGGCAGCGCATCGACCTCGATCTCGGCCTCGTCGCCGATCGACACCGACACGATGTCGTTCTCGTCGATGTCGACCAGCACCTCCATGCCTTCCAGGTTCGAGATCTCGAGGATCACGTCGGCCTGGAACTGCGAGCCGAGCGCGATCTCTCCGACCTCCTTGTTGAGGCGGCTGACGGTTCCCGACATCGGGGCGTAGATGGTCGTCTTGGCGAGCGCGTCTCGAGACTGGCGGAGGGCGGCCCTGGCCTGCTCCACCTGGTCGAGGGCCGACTGGCGGCGCGCCTTCTCGACCTCGGCCGCCGCGTACACGGAGTCGAGGACCGACTGGGACTCGAGGTTGCGCTCGAAGAGCTCCTTGGTGCGCTCGTAGTCCTTCTCGGCCTTGACCATGTTCTCGCGCGCCAGGTTCGCATTGGCCTGCGCCGCCGAGAGATTGGCCTCGGCGCTCTCGACGGCCGCGAGGTAGGCCTCGCGGTCGAGCTCGACGAGCAGCGTCCCCTCCTCGACCCACTGCCCCTCCTTCACCTCGAGCCTGGTGATCTTGGCGCTGACATCGGCCGAGATGTTGACCTGGATCATGGGCTGGATCTTGCCCGTGCCGGTCACGGTCTGCAC